>JBBRXH010000067.1:0-8202 GCA_038248565.1 Peptostreptococcales bacterium
GGTTTTCCGTTAAATTAACTACAATCAAATAGTCGAAAGGACAAATAGCCCAAAAGGTCCTGTATACTGAATTCAGTATAATGTAAACATAAAAATACATTTGAGTTGTCAGAAAATTCTTGCTTTTGACTATTTAGAATGTTAATCTATTATCAAAGAGAACGGAGGTGTTCGCATGTCTGAGGTCTGTGAAAACAGCTCATGCAAAGTCATGAGCGAAGAAGAAAAATATGTACTCCTAAACGATATCATTTTGGATTACGAAAAAAAAGAGAGCAACCTGATTCAGATTCTTCATATGGGGCAAACCATATTCGGATTTTTGCCGGCAGAGGTCCAAACTTTTGTCGCTGAGAAAATGGATTTGCCTATTTCAAAAGTTGGCGGTGTTGTGACTTTTTATTCCTTCTTCTCAACAAAACCAAAGGGTGAATACATCATCCGGGTCTGTTTGGGCACAGCATGTTACGTTCGCGGCGGGAAAAAAATTATGGAAAAACTCAAAGAACTCATGGGCATTGAAGTGGGAGAAACCACAGAGGATATGAAATTCTCCCTGGAGATAGTCAGATGCATGGGCGCATGCGGCTTGGCACCAGCCATCAGAGTCAATGATAGAGTATATAAACGTGTAAATCCCAACAAGCTTCAGCAAATTTTGAAGCAGTATAAGTAGGGGGGAGAATGAGATGACAGATTCCAATAGGATTGGCAGTATTTCAGATCTTGATTGTGTCAAAAAGAGATTTGAAGAAGATTCAGCCAAATATGACAAAACTATTCTCTTTTGCTCCGGATCCGGCTGCGTTTCTTCCAACTGCGGGGAAGTGCGGGATGCTTTGATTGCAGAGCTTGAGCTGGCGGGGCTTTCGTCTTCCATCAAGTTAAGCCTAACAGGATGCATAGGAATTTGTGACGTCGGACCCAGAATGACCGTTCAGCCGGATGGCGTCTTTTATTGCAAGCTAAAACCTGAAGATATGAAAAAAATTGTCAGAAAACATTTATTGGAGAACCAAATTGCCGAGGAATTTTGTTATACAGACAGAGAAACCGGCAGAAAAGTCCCCCAGATGAAAGACATCGCTTTTTTTAAGGGGCAGAATAAAGTTGTCCTTAGAGACTGCGGTATGATCAACTATAGATCTATGGAAGAATTCATCTATAATGACGGGTATTATGCTCTGGCTAAAGCCCTTGGGTCCATGACCCCGGCGGAGGTCATAGAAGAAGTCAAAAAATCCGGACTGAGGGGCAGAGGCGGCGGCGGATTTCCTACAGGGCTCAAATGGTCATTGGCTGCAAAAACTCCGGGAGATCAGAAATATATCATCTGCAACGCAGATGAGGGGGATCCGGGGGCTTTTATGGATCGCAGTCTATTGGAAGGAAACCCCCATGCGATCATAGAGGGAATGGCCATCGCTGGCTATGCCATAGGATCAGATCAGGGCTTTGTTTATGTCAGAGCGGAATATCCGCTGGCTATAGAAGGTCTTGAAATAGCAATACACGATGCGCGCGCCAGAAATATTCTCGGCAAGAATATATTCGGCAGCGGATTCGACTTTGATGTTGAGATCAGAATAGGGGCAGGCGCCTTTGTCTGTGGAGAAGAAACAGCCCTCATCGGCTCTGTTGAAGGCCAAAGAGGTGAACCAAACCAAAAGCCGCCTTATCCATCCGACGAAGGTTTGTTCGGGAAGCCAACCATCATCAATAATGTAGAGACCCTTGGCAATGTACCTGCAATTATCCTAAATGGCGCATCCTGGTTTGCAGGAATAGGAACGGCCAAGAGTTCAGGGACCAAGGTTTTTGCTTTAGCCGGAGATATCAATAATACGGGTCTCATCGAAGTGCCAATGGGGGTAACCCTTGGGGAAATTATATTCGGTATTGGCGGTGGGATACCTAAAGGCAAAAAGTTTAAGGTTGCACAAACCGGCGGTCCTTCCGGCGGCTGCCTAACTAAAGCACATCTTAATACACCCATAGATTATGATTCCCTGGTCGAACTGGGTGCCATCATGGGCTCCGGAGGACTGATCAGCATGGATGAAGATACCTGCATGGTCGACGTCGCCAGATTCTTTATGGAATTTGTGCAGGATGAATCCTGCGGCAAGTGTGTTCCCTGCAGGATCGGAACTAAAAGAATGCTGGAGATCCTTGAGAGGATCACTAAAGGCCAAGGAAAGGAAGGGGATGTCGAACTGCTGATCGAGCTGGCAAGCACTGTAAAAGACAGCGCATTGTGCGGACTTGGGCAGACAGCTCCAAATCCGGTGCTGAGCACCATAAAATATTTCCGTGATGAATATGATGAACATATCAAATATAAATACTGTAGGGCTGGCGTCTGTTCAGAGCTGTTTATTTCACCTTGCGAGAATGCCTGCCCGGCAAGCGTCAATGTGCCGGGATATCTGGCCCTTATCGCAGCCGGCAGAGTCAAGGATGCCTACAATTTGATCAGACAGGAAAATCCCTTCCCCTCAGTCTGCGGTAGGGTCTGTACCCATCCTTGTGAGGACAAGTGCAGAAGAGGGCAGATGGATGAACCGATTGCCATTTCAGATCTTAAGCGTTACGCTGCAGACGAAATGTTCAAGAGCAATGAACCGTTCATTGACTTGGTATTTCCAAAGAAGGGTAAATCCATCGGTATCATTGGGGCTGGGCCTTCGGGACTAACCTGTGCATACTATCTGGCAAGACTGGGATATGATGTGACAGTTTATGAATCTAAACCGGTGGCCGGAGGCGTACTGGTCTTTGGGATTCCTGAATACCGACTGCCTAAGGAAGTCCTAAAGAAGGAAATAGATACCATCAAGCAGGTCGGGGTTGAAATTGTGACGGATGTGGAGGTCGGCAAAGATGTCACCTTTGAAGAACTACGCGGAAGGCATGATGCCATCTATATTGCAACAGGCGCACAGCTGTCAAGAAAAGTTGGCGTTGAGGGAGAAAAACTGCCGGGGGTTTATCATGGCTTTGATTTGCTTAAAGATGTCAACCTGGGAAAATATGTAGATTTACATGGGATCATCGCTGTAATCGGCGGTGGGAGCACGGCCTTTGATGCTGCAAGAGTTGCTATAAGAAAAGGGGCTAAGGAAGTGCACATCCTTTACAGAAGGACGATGGTGGATATGCCTGCAGATCAATATGAAATAGACGAGGCTATCGAAGAAGGTGTCATAATCCATGAACTCGTTAAACCACTGGCTTTTTTAGGAAAAGACCGGGTAGATCAGATAAAATGCATTAAAATGGAGCTGTCGGGGTTTGACTCTGATGGCAGAAAAAAACCCTGAGATATCCAGGGCTCAGAATTTATTCTGGAGGTGGACTGCGTTATACCTGCGGTCAGCCAGTATTCAGACCTTCCTTTTGTCAGAAGGGATGAAGTGGAAGCAACGCCAATGGGCACGTTTATCGTTGATGCCGATACACGAATGACATCCATGCCCGGTGTCTTCTCCGGCGGAGATGTGGTAAGAGGCTCTGATGTAGTCATCACAGCCATCGCTGATGGCAAGAAGGCCGCTGCAGCCATGGATAAATATCTCGGTGGTGACGGCAAACTGAATAAGGGCGAGCCTATTGATATCCCGGAAGCGGTAGATGATTCGGAAGTTCTTGAGCACGACAGATTTGCCATGAAATATCTCGAACCGGAAGAAAGACGCGATAATTTTGACGAAGTTTGTTTGGGTTTTCACAGATTGAACGCCATCGCAGAAGCGATGCGCTGTTTGAGATGTGATCGAAGAGTATAGATGGAGGAGGTGAAGGATGATGATCAATCTGACTATAAATAATAAAAAAATTAGCGCCGAGTCCGGAATTACAATTCTTGAAGCTGCAAAACAAAACAATATAATCATCCCAACTATGTGTTATTTGGCGGGAGTTCATAAATTTGGGTCCTGTAGAATCTGTGTGGTGGAACAGGAGGGACTGAAAAACCTTCAGGCTTCCTGCATTACGCCGGTCACTGAAGGCATGGTCATACAAACAAATTCCAGAAGAGTCCGAAGCGCAAGGAAAGTACTTTATGAGCTGATGCTGTCGGATCATCCTAAAAACTGTCTACAATGTGCCAGAAACCAGGACTGTGAATTTCAGCGATTGGGAGAATTAATTCAAATAGAGGAATCCAGATTTGAGGGCGAAAAATCCAAGGATTATGTCGATGACACTTCACCGTCTGTGATTCGCGACGCATCGAAATGTATTCTTTGCAGGAGATGTGTGACAGTTTGCAATGATGTGCAGGGCGTCGGCATATTAAATTCCCAGTTTCGGGGCTTTGCATCCATCGTCAGTCCGGGGCAGGATCTACCCTTAAATTCATCAGCCTGTACCTTCTGCGGCCAATGTACCACAGTTTGTCCTGTAGACGCCTTGAAGGAAAAGGATTCAACAAAGAAGGTCTGGGCTGCTTTGCAGGATCCGTCAAAAACTGTTTTCATACAGACAGCGCCGGCTATCCGGGCAGCTCTGGGAGAAGAATTCGGCTATGCTCCGGGAAATAGCGTTACCGGAAAAATGGTCAGCGCCTTGAAGGATATGAATTTTGATTATATTTTCGATACCAATTTCGCTGCGGACCTAACAATACTCGAAGAAGGAACCGAACTACTGATGAGACTGACACAATATCTCTTCGCTAAAAATGTTATTACATCGGAGCAGCTTACTAAAACAGGCTTCAAAGCAGCAGAGACGGTGCCGACGCTGCCCATGATCACCAGCTGCAGCCCCGGCTGGATCAATTATATCGAGCATTTTTATCCGGGCCAGCTGGATAATCTCTCTTCGTGCAAATCACCGCATATGATGCTGGGTGCCCTGATCAAGAGTTATTTTGTACCTAAAATCGGCCTAGAACCAAAAGATGCATTTGTCGTATCTGTCATGCCATGTACAGCAAAAAAATACGAAATAACACGGCCTGAAATGGTCAATGACGGCTATCCCAATGTAGATGCAGTCATTACCACCAGAGAACTGGGTAAAATGATCAAAGATGCCGGAATCGATTTCAAAAATCTTCCGGAGTCTGAATTTGATAACCCTTTGGGATTATCAACCGGTGCCGCCGATATATTCGGCGTTCCGGGAGGCGTCATGGAAGCCGCACTCCGGACGGTCTATGAGGTTGTCACGGGCAGGGAGCTGCCTTTCGACCAGCTGCATGTTAAACCTATTCAGGGACTTGAACGTATAAAATCCGCCGAGTTTACCATTGAGGATGCCAAGCCTGAATGGAGCTTTCTAAACGGAATCACCGTTAAAATTGCAGCGACAAGCGGACTTAAAGGGGCCTCGGTGCTTCTTGAAGACATTAAGTCCGGTCAGAGCCCTTATCATTTTATTGAAGTCATGGGCTGCCCGGGAGGCTGCATCAGCGGAGGAGGCCAGCCAAGACCGACAGATCATGAAACCAGATTAAAAAGAATCCAGGCACTTTATACCGAGGACGAATGCAAGACCATGAGAAAATCACATGAGAATCCTTATGTAACAAAATTATACGAAGAATACCTGGGGCATCCCCTTGGGCATAAGTCTCATGAGTTGCTCCATACGACCTACACCATGAAGAGTAAATATTAGAGCGGGTCAGATAATTCCAGGCTTTCAATTTCAAATTTTTGATTAAATTTGAGTTGTCAGATAAATAAACGCGTGATTATCTCCAAGTGAGAAGTGATTGCGCGTTTATCCTATTTCCCACCTTTACAAGATAGGCGCTTATGTTGTATAATCATCTTCGTACCATAAACTATGCGCTAGTAGCTCAGCTGGATAGAGTAACTGACTACGAATCAGCAGGTCGGGGGTTCGAATCCCTTCTGGCGCACCATTAAAAAAGATAGCCCTTTTGGGCTGTCTTTTTTAATACAGCTGCCAAAGTGAAGAAGGGATTCGAACCCGAAAGGGCAGATGCGGAGCAGATGCAAAATCCCTTATTTTTTAAACTGGAAACTCCAAATAGGAGAAATTCTTGAGTTGGTGCGATAGGCAGGGAATTTTGTGTCAAACAATTGATCTTGCGATTTTAACGAAAGCGCAAGGAGGCTTTTGCAACATAGTACTTAAAAATACACAAAATTAGTATTGCTTTTTTCTAAGGGGTGAGCTAATATAAATATGATATTAAAACAATATCACTAATTAAGCAAAAAATGGAGGGTATTGAGATGACTGATATAACACAGAATGAAAAACAACTTCAATTTAAAGAAATCGACCCGAAGGCAAAGAACGGCATGGCGTTTCTCATCGGTAACATTCTGCTGATGCTGTTGTCCTTTGCAGGATTTATTTTTGGATTGATGTCCATCGATTCACAGCTGGGATCCTTCGCCAATATTAGTTTGGTTATCGTTTGTGCTTTATATCTTGGTATTATTGGACCTATCCTTTTTATAGGTCTGAAGATTCTGAAGCCCAATGAAGCATTGGTTTTAACTCTTTTTGGCAGGTATTACGGCACCCTTAAAGGTCAAGGGTTCTTCTTCGTGAATCCTTTTGTTGCAGCCTTCAATCCTACGGTTGCCGCAGGCCCATCAGCATCTGTATCTTTAGAACAAAATCCATCGACTGGCAAGAATGCGTCGCCTACCTTCAGTTATAAAAAAATCAGCAGGGTGATAACCCTTAAAACCATGACCTTAAACAATGATAAGCAAAAGGTCAACGATGAGCTGGGAAACCCTATTATTATAGGCATAGTGGTCATTTGGAGAGTCGTCAATACTGCCAAAGCCGCTTTCAATGTGGATAACTTCACAGAGTTTTTATCCATACAATGCGATTCTTCTCTTAGAAACATCGTTAGACTTTATCCTTATGATTCCCCTAATGATCAAAGCGAAACCTCCCTACGCGGAAGCAGCCAGGAGGTCGCAGAAAAGCTTAAAGTGGAGATCCAGTCTAGAGTGGACATCGCCGGTCTGGAAATTATTGAAGCCAGAATAACCCACCTGGCCTATGCTCCGGAAATCGCAGCCGCTATGCTTCAAAGGCAGCAGGCTTCTGCAATAATCGCAGCAAGACAGCTGATCGTGGAAGGCGCTGTCGGCATGGTGGAAATGGCGCTTATAAAGCTCAGCGAAAAAGATATCGTGCATCTTGATGAAGAACGCAAAGCTGCCATGGTCAGTAACCTTTTAGTCGTGCTTTGCAGCGAAAAAAGCGCTCAACCCATAGTCAACAGCGGGTCTATATATTAAGTGATTAGTATATTTATAAGAAAGGCGGGCTGATGAAGGATGGAAGAGAAAGAAAAAGAAAAAGATAAAAAGCAACTATTGCTGCGCTTAGCACCATCCCTTTGGAAGGAGCTGGCTGCCTGGGCGGAGGATGATTTCCGCTCAATCAACGGGCAGATCGAATACCTGCTGTCTGAGAGCGTGAAACAACGCAGAAAAATAAAAAAATAGAATATTTTTAAAGGGGTGAATGGCTTTGTTCATTTTAGAAAGTTCAGGGTTTCAAAATGGCTATATTCTCAATCGCTATGGGAAAAATTCAGAGGATTGCGTCTCTGGTGTTCCCCAATTATCCTTTCCGTTAAGTTGGTCAGGTGCGCCGGTTAACACAGTGTCCTATGCTATTGTGTTTCAGGACTTTGACAATATTCCGGATGAAGGTTTCAGCTGGCTGCATTGGCTGGTTTGCGATTTACCCTCAACTAAATTCGAACTAAATGAAAACGCCAGCAGAGAGGATAAGCGCCTTGTACAGGGCAGAAATAGCTGGATGTGTCCCCTTGGGAATTATGGGTTAGATAAAAGCCTGACAGATTATTATGGAGGGCCGGCGCCGGATAGAGATCATGAATATGAAGTCACCTTATACGCGCTTGATGCCTTTCTTGGCTTAGATAATGGATTTTACTACAATGAATTGCGAAAAAGAATGGGATCCCATATTTTGTGTGAAGCAACGATGAAAGGTACGTACCGCGCAAAATAAATCGACTTGATTAAGCCAAAGTGCCGGTGTATTATAATGATACATCGGTATTTCATTGCGCACCTACCCTCATTGCGCACCTAACCTCGTTTCTGTTAGGAGGATTATTATGTATTTCAATCCTTTCTATAGTCTTGAAAATCCGGAACTCATGCGATATGAGTATGCCTGGGTCAATTATGTCAAGAATGACATCGTGATCGA
>JBBRXH010000068.1:0-8123 GCA_038248565.1 Peptostreptococcales bacterium
GGGCATACTTTTCGGTTTCTGCAATACGAAGCTGCCTTAAATCAAGTTTTGACAGATATTCGCCAAGGGTATTGTTTAAGGATTGGGGGAGAAAAGCTACGCTGACATTCGGCATGCTGATATCGTATTGGGTGAAGCAGACGTAGACCAAGTCCTGATAAGTTTTTTCTCTGACAAAGCCCGAGAACTCGGGATCAACAAAGCATCTTGTTATTTCACGTGCTCTATCCGGTCTGAAATTAAACATAATAACAGCATCTTTCTCGGCGACTATGCCGTTAGCGCCTGCTAGAACCGTAGGCAGGACGAATTCGTCATTTTCGCCCCTTTCATAGGCATTGCTGAGAGCTTTCGAAGCAGTTTCAGCTTCTTGTCCCATGCCAAGGGTCAGTGCGTCATAGGCAAGCTGAACTCTCTGCCAGCGGTTATCCCGGTCCATACCATAATATCGGCCGCCAATGGTGGCAATTTGGCCTAGACCAACTGAAACCATATAGGCTTCAAGTTCTTCAATATAGCCCAGAGCAGATCGGGGAGGGGTATCTCTGCCATCGAGAAATGCATGGATATAGACTGTTTTGACTTGTCTCATTTTAGCCAGGTCAATCAGGGCTTTCAGATGGTCGATATGACTATGAACGCCACCATCTGACAGGAGCCCCATAAGATGCAGACTTGAACCACGGGAATTGACACTATTTATAGCCGAATTTAAGGCATCATTATCAAAAAATGATCCATCTGATATTTCTTTGGTTATTTTAGTGAGCTCCTGATAAACGATGCGACCGGAACCCATATTGAGATGGCCGACCTCGGAATTCCCCATTTGACCGGTGGGGAGACCCACATCCATACCGCTGGCACCGATTGTTGTATGAGGATAAGCGGCAAATAATCTATCTAAATTCGGGGTAGTAGCTTTTAAAACAGCATTTCCGCAGACTTCCGGCCTTGAGCCGAAGCCATCTAATATCATCAGCATAGTAGGTTTCTTCATTTAAACAGCCTCCTTATTTTAGAATCTTTGAATATTATATCAAAAAAAAGAAATATAATATACATGGGAATGCGCATATTTGATATAATATCTCTAGTTAAGGTGTGTGAACCGACGGAGGAGATCATGAATAAAAAGACGTTTTTAAAGGGAGCAATCATACTCGGCGCAGCGGGGCTTATCGTCCAGGTAATGGGCGCTATTTTTAGAATACCCCTGGCCAACATCATTGGAGACCAGGGTATGGGTTACTATCAGACGGCTTATCCCATCTATATTTTCCTCCTTGTTTTTTCCACCAATGGCGCTCCGGCGGCAATTTCAAAAATGGTATCAGAGAGGATCGCTGTCGGCAACAGAACCGAAGCGCATAGGGTCTTCAAACTGTCCTTTATCCTGATGTTCGTTCTTGGTATCGTCGCGGCCTCTATTTTTTTCTTCGGGGCCCGGAGCATCGTAACCTTACTTAAAAATCCAGGCGCTTACTATTCGATGCTTGCTATCGCACCGGCCCTTCTTTTTGTGCCGATGATGGCAGTCTACCGGGGCTACTTTCAGGGACTTCAGGAGATGGAGCCGACAGCGGTATCGCAGCTGATTGAACAGGCTGTCAGAGTGGCCATCGGCCTTGGCCTTGCAATAATTCTGCTTCCCAGAGGTCTTGAAATGGCTGCAGCGGGAGCATCTTTCGGCACCAGTATTGGGCCAATAGCAGGAACACTGACTTTAATAGTGCTTTACTATATCAGAAGGGCGAGAATGCGCGCATCCTTCGTAAACGACACCCTTAAGACGAGAGAAAGTGCATCTAAAATCCTTATAAAACTGGCTTCCATAGCCATTCCCATCACCATAGGGGTCTCCATTTTACCGATCATGAATATTGTAGACGTTTCCATCGTCATGAGAAGACTTCAGGAATCCGGGTATTCCCCGGATCAGGCCAATGCCTTAT
This sequence comes from Peptostreptococcales bacterium, assembly GCA_038248565.1. Lineage (GTDB taxonomy): Bacteria > Bacillota > Clostridia > Peptostreptococcales > Anaerovoracaceae > JBBRXH01. The sequence goes on from JBBRXH010000068.1 coordinate 1,956, forward strand.
ATGGTCAGCTCTCAGGAATGGCTGGCCCAATCATCAATATACCCCAGGCCCTGGCCATGAGCATTGCCTTAAGCCTTGTACCTGCCGTTGCTGCAGCCAGCAGCATGAAAGATACACCCTTTCTTCAGCGCAATATTGCCCTTGGATTCCGAACGGCCATGATGATCGGTGTGCCCTGCGCCTTTGGGCTTATGGCACTTTCAAAGCAAATTATGCTGCTGCTTTATCCGATGCAGGCAGAAAGCGCCGCCAATGGGGCTTCCAGTCTCTTTGTTCTATCAGTTGGGATACTTTTTCTTGCGGTTGCCCAGACAATGGCCGGAATACTTCAGGGTCTTGGCCGGGCGAATGTCGCCGTGCTCACCCTTGGCGTGGGCGTGCTTGTTAAAATCGCTGCAACCTATATTTTGGTCGGGATTCCCAGCCTGAATATCGTTGGGGCAGCACTGGGCAGCACATTAGCCTATGCAGCCATCGGCGCTATGAATTTTGCCCTGGTCAAAAGAAGCACTAAAACGCATTTTGATATCAGGCTTTCTTTGTATAAACCTCTTGTTGCCGGACTATTTATGACAGCAGGAGTACTGGCAGCCTACTATGGCCTGGCGCAATTCATCAGTTCTAACCTTGCTACAGCAGTAGCCGTAGCTTTTGGCGCCGCTATATACGGCACAACGCTAATCGCAAACAAAGGCATCACTAAGGATGAATTAACCAATCTGCCAAAAGGGGCAGCTTTGGTCAGGCTTCTTATTAAATTAAAACTGGTGAAATAATGAAGTGGAGTGAGCCTCAAGAGTCAGCTATATTTAAACGCGATCAAAATATTCTGGTATCGGCTGCGGCGGGGTCAGGAAAGACGGCAGTGCTTGTAGAGCGTATCAAGCAACTGATTATTCAGGATGAAGTCGGTGTGAGGGAGATGCTTGTTGTCACCTTCAGCAACGCGGCAGCATCGGAAATGAGAGAGCGGCTCGTTTTGTCCCTGTCTGCGGAGATCGAAAAAGGTGGCGCCAAGGAAGCTTTTCTGCGTGATCAGCTCAGCGCCATCAGTACAGCCAATATCAGCACTTTTCATGCCTTTGCCATGGAAATAATCAGGAGGTACTTTTACCTGATCGATGTTGAACCGAATTTTCGCATCTGTGATGAACCCTATAAAATAATTCTGCAGTCTTCCGCCATGGATCAGCTTTTCGATGAGCTTTTCATGACCAAGGATGCAGGATTTATTAGTTTTTTGGACAAATTTGCATCCAGTAAAAATGAGAATGACGTGAAAAACATGGTTTTAGAGGTTCATAAATTCATTCAAAGCCTGCCTGATTCCTTCCCCTGGTTCGAAGAGAAGGTTGATGAGCTTTCCGTCGATCCTGAGACTTTTTTAGCCACCGGTATTTATGCCGAAGTGAGAAATGAGATTAATTCCGGTCTTAGTAGGACTAAAGGCTGTTTTGAAAAGGCAGAGCGCCTGATTGCCGAATCTGGGGTAGCAAGCTTACTTGGGAAATGCCGTCTCGACATAGAAACTGTTGAGACTTTAATAGAAATATTTAACACTAGGTCTTTTGATGAATTTTCTGATCAGATCAAATCTATAAAACTTGAAGTTTTTAAAGCGTCAAAAGAAGATTCAGAAACCTACGCCGTGATCAAGGAGCAGGTGAAAGCCTACCGCGACAAGGGCAAATCTATCATCAAAACCGCAATCATCGAAAAATATATGGGGAAGTCATTGGCGGACCATATATTTCAGTTGAAGGAAACTTATGTTGACGGCCTTTATTTATATCAGATGGTCAAAAGATTCGATGAGCTTTACAAAGAGAAAAAACGGGAGAAGGGCCTTATTGATTTTAATGATATCGAGCATTATGCCCTTGAAATACTGTCAAATGAATCTGCTGCCGCAGAGTATAGAAATAAGTTCAGCCATATTTTTATAGATGAATACCAGGACAGCAATATCGTACAGGAGACCCTGATCAGCCGCATCAAAAGGCAAAATAATCTGTTTATGGTTGGAGATGTGAAGCAAAGTATCTATAAATTCAGACTTGCGGAGCCTGAACTTTTTATGTCGAAATATGACAGTTACAGCCAAGAAAATAACCCACTTGGCATAAAAATAGATCTCAATTTAAATTTCAGAAGTAAAGGCAATATCATCAAAACTATAAACGGGCTTTTCAGCCTTTTAATGCAAAGGCCCATCTGTGGCCTTGACTACGACGAGGCCGCAGCACTCCACAAAGGGATTGCCTATGAAGGGGACTTGGATTATCCGGTCAGGCTCTATCTCGCTGATAATAAGATTCTGGAAGATGAAGAGTCAGATGATGAAATCAATGAGATGAAGAAGGCTGAAGTCGAAGCAGCAGCTGCAGTTAAGATCATAAAAGGGCTTTTAGGCCAACCTATATTTGATGATAAACTGTCGATAACGCGGAAGGCATCTTATAAAGACATCGTCATTTTATTTCGCAGCGCCAAAGGGTATGCAGACGTTTTTGGTGAAATGCTCATGCAGGAAAATATACCGAATTTTGTCGATATTGGTGATGGGTACTTCGATACCATGGAAGTGGCTGTATTTTTGAATTTACTGAGAGTCATCGATAACAAGAAGCAGGATATTCCATTACTGAGTGTGCTGAGATCCCCAATCTTTGGGTTTACACCCGAAGAGCTGGGCATCATAAGGATTCAGAAGCCCAAGGGCAATTATTTCAGCGCCTTCGAAAGCTATGTGGATGAACAGACCAATCCGGTTTTAACCGAGAAGTGCAGGACAGCCAAAATAAAAATAGCCGGTTGGAAAGCCGCCTCGGCGTTCATGACCTTAGAGGAACTTCTGTGGAAGCTCATCAGAGAAACCGGTTATTACGACTATATTGGGGCCATACCAGGTTCGGCCCAAAGACAGGCCAATTTAAGGGCTTTAGTGGATAAGGCGGTGCAGTTTCAGGAGGCGCATATGAAAGGCCTATTTGGCTTTATCACCTATATCGAACTGCTGAAAAAAGACAAAGTCAGTACCAGCCAGGTTAAGATGATCTCGGAAAATGATGATGTCATCAGGATCATGACGGTTCATAAGAGCAAAGGTCTTGAATTTCCAATTGTCATGGTCTGCGGTCTTGGCAAGAGATTTAATAAGGATCGAAATAGCTTTAAAGTTAATTTGCATAAAAACATGGGTATTGGCCTTCGCTATGTGGACCAGAAAAATGGCTGCTATAGCAGGACCCTAATTCAAACTCTTATCGAAGAGCAAAAAAATAGAGAAGGCACGGCCGAAGAAATAAGAATCCTTTATGTAGCTATGACCAGGGCAAAAGACCAGCTGATTTTGCTTGGAACATTAAAGAATGCAGAGGACGCTTTGGTTAAAATTGCACTCAAGGATGAGGAGGATATCACAAATATCAATAATTATCTTGAGTGGATTTTATTGGCGCAAATGCAGCAGCAGATACCGATCAGCATCGTTGACCGAAGTGACATAGCACTGAGCAGAAAAAAATCTATTCAGAACAGGGCTTTCGTAAAACAATCATTAGAACAGGGTTTTTCCGGGGATATGGATCCCAAAATAGTTCTTTTGATCAAAGAGAGGTTGTCCTGGCACTATAGTTTCGTTGATGCCCAAAGGATTCCTTCAAAAATGAGTGTTTCAGAGATTAAAAAACCTGAGAGGATTTCTCTGGGGTTTTCAGGATCCCCTAAATTCAGGGATACAGAAAAGCATTTCTCCGGTGAGGAGAGAGGAACCTTTATACATAAAGTATTGGAACATATCCCCTTTAACCTGGGCGTCGATGAATCAGGTGTCAGATACCAAATCTCGCTAATGGTACAAAATGAAGTTTTAACCGCTGAGCAGGCAGCTAGCATTGACCTTAAACTGCTCATGAATTTCTTCAAGTCTGATATCTACAAAAGAGCTGCGAATTCTGAGAGGGTTTATAAGGAAGTATCCTTTAATCTGGCTAAAGATGCCTCAGAGGTTCTCGATAGTCCGCCGGAAGTCTCTGGGGAGAAGATCATTGTGCAGGGAACCATCGACTGCTACTTTAAAGAAGAAGATCGCTTCATCCTGCTGGATTATAAATCGGATTATATACCGGTTAACATATCCCCTGAGGATATGAACCTGCGCATCGCCCAATACAAAATCCAACTCAGCCTCTATAAAGAGGCTCTGGAAAAAATTCGAGGCATTAAAATCAGCGAAACCTATTTATTCTTTCTGTCCGTTGGCAAAGAGGTCAAAATAGAATTTTAACCTGGGAGAACCAGGATCAAGATTAGCACCGGTATAAAAAGCAGCGCTCCCAATATAGCATGGGAGCGCTGAATTTATTGTGTGATCTATAGATATTGTATGTTGCTCTGCTTTAGACTAAACAATTTATAGTTTAGATAACGCCCTGAGCCATCATGGCTTTAGCAACCTTCATGAATCCTGCGATGTTTGCTCCGGCAACATAGTTTCCAGGCATACCGAATTCTTTTGAAGAATCGTTACAAGCTTTGAAGATGCTGGTCATGATTGCGTCAAGCTTAGTATCAACTTCTTCGAAAGTCCATTCCAGTCTCATGCTGTTCTGGGACATTTCAAGAGCAGAAGTTGCAACTCCGCCGGCATTTGCAGCCTTTGCAGGTCCAACAAATACTTTGTTTGCAAGGAATAATTTAACAGCATCGTTTGTGCAAGGCATGTTAGCGCCTTCGCCTACTGCATAGCAGCCATTGCTGATAAGGGTCTGAGCTTTTTCAACGTCGATGTCATTCTGAGTTGAGCAAGGAAGAGCGATGTCGCACTTAACATCCCAAACAGATCCGCCTGCAACATATTTTGCGCTTGGCTTACGAACTGCATATTCGCTGATTCTTTTTCTTTCAACTTCTTTGATCTGCTGAACCATTGCAACATCAATTCCGTCCATATCAACGATGTATCCGTTGGAGTCAGAAACTGTGATGACTTTTGCGCCGTAAGACTGTGCCTTCTGGCATGCATAGATAGCAACGTTTCCGGAACCGGAAATTGTAACAACCTGATCCTTGAAGCTTTTGCCGTTGGCTTTAAGCATTTCTCTAGTGAAGTAAACAAGTCCATAACCGGTAGCTTCTGTTCTGGCTAAAGAACCGCCCCAGCCAATACCTTTTCCTGTTAATACGCCGTCGAATCTGTTAACCAGTCTTCTGTACTGTCCGAACATGAAGCCGATTTCTCTTCCGCCTACACCGATATCTCCAGCTGGAACGTCTGTGTCAGGTCCGATATATTTAACTAATTCTGTCATAAAGCTTTGGCAGAATCTCATCACTTCGCCGTCAGACTTTCCTTTAGGATCGAAGTCGCTTCCGCCTTTGCCTCCGCCGATTGGAAGGGTTGTCAGAGCGTTCTTTAAAATCTGCTCAAATCCTAAGAATTTGATAATGCCAAGATATACGGAAGGATGTAGACGAAGGCCGCCTTTATAAGGTCCTATAGCGCTATTGAACTGAACTCTGAAGCCTCTGTTAACCTGTACTTTACCTGCGTCATCGACCCAAGGTACTCTGAACATGATCTGTCTTTCAGGCTCAAGAAATCTTTCAACGATTCCTTTTTCTACGAATTCAGGATATTTGTCTAATACTGGAGCAATGGATTCTAGAACTTCTTCAACTGCCTGATGAAATTCAACTTCGCCAGGATTTCTTTTTTTAACTGTTTCAAGATAGTTTTGAATTAATGCTGACATTTTGTTTCTCCTTCTATATTTTGATTATTTTGTGTGGTACTTAAACCTCTACCGTACAAACATAACATACCCCAAAATGCTAGTCAATAAGGGCAAATGAAAAATATGGCCTATTTATGAAAACGTTTACAAAAAATCGCATCGTAGTCAGAATCTTTTGAAAAATAGGACTATTTAAACGGAGTAATCCATCACAATTGTTAGAAAAAATCCCAAAATTGATGTCTGATTGTTCAACATTTGGAGATCTGAACAATCAGACATCAATTTTGGGTTCTGAACACTAAGGCATTAATTGAGGAGGCTTTTTTTATTTCACGACAAGCATTGGAATTTTAATATGATGGAGCACCTTTGTGGTCACGCTACCGGTCAACAAACGGTTTAGTACTGCACCTAAACCATGAGAACC
>JBBRXH010000069.1:0-8057 GCA_038248565.1 Peptostreptococcales bacterium
AATATAAATTCGCATAAGCCTAGGACTTACTAAAAACAGCCAAAAGAAGACCACGATACTAGTGCTCCGGCATTAAAATCGGCGGTTTGTTTTTTTATGAAAAAACAATGAAAAAACAATACTCCCATAGTTAAATGAGAGTATCGCCATAAGATATATTGTGCTCAAAACTGTGTAGCACAGAATTTGGAGGAGCCGAAATAATAATGGTCAGGCAATCAGGTAATTGCTGCCTGCGATTTGCTTGCACATTTTTTTTGATTTTGCGATATCCAAAGTCAAAGTATAAATATCGTTGTAGCGTTTACTTTCGGTGCCTGCAATTGAAATAGACAATAAGGGAAAGCTTTCTTCAATGCCACGCCTATTTTTTGTTATGATAAACCCATTATTGATATCATCCTGATTATAGAAATTGCAAACCGATTCATCGAAGTCTTTAATGATATTGTTACATAATTCGTTGACGTTACCGCCTGATATAACGGCTACAAAATCATCTCCGCCGATATGGCCGATGAATTCTTCTTTTGGAATGTTGTTTTTAATGACTTGTGTGGTGTATTTTAAAATTCTATCACCATTTTCAAAACCATAGACATCATTATAGGCCTTGAAATTATCCAAATCGAAATAAAGTATATGTTGGTTTGATTTGGCGCTAAGAGATTTTTCAAGCTGTTTTTCAACGAGTAAATTCCCGGGAAGTCCCGTCAGCGGGCTTAGATGCCGGGCATTTGTCACTTCTATTTGAATAGTTTTCTCCAAAAGTTCCTTGATCGTGACGATACCTAAGTACTGGTCATTCTTAGTCACAGTAATAAAGTCATACAGTTGATCAAAGTCTCTTTGCATGGCCAGTTTTGAAACGATGTCGATGGGGGTCTTATGATCGACACACATAAATTGCTTGCTAATTATATTTCTGATGGGCTTATTGGAATACAGAGAATAGCCATAGGGTCCGCTGATATGCTTCACCAGTTCGTTGCGCGTGATGGCTCCGATCAGCTTATCATCGTCAGTGACACAAAAGCCGGGTAAGTTGGGTTCGCCTTTCAGTATTTCATCGACTTGGGAGACGAGAATGTTGGCGGTTATTGTCATCAGTGGTTTGCAAATATTGCTGATATAAATATCTGAAACTCTATAGCCCCAGAAGTGATTTCTCTTTGAATTTGCTTCGTTGATTTGTCGTATGACCGCAGTACTGATCGGCAGTATTTCTTCGTTGGGTCTTTGAAGATAATACCCCTGGCCATAGTGAACGCCCATTTCGATGAGCTTCATCAGTTCGTTTTCAGTTTCGATACCTTCTGCTATAATCACCGTATTTGATAGGGAGGCGAACTCGCACATACTTCTTATCAGAGACTGCTTGGTCACATCCTTGTCCACCTCCCTGATCAGGTACATATCAAGTTTAATATAATGGGGATGGATGTCAGAAATTAGGTTTAAGCCCGAGTAACCTGCTCCGGCATCATCGATAGCAATTTTATAGTTTTGACTTTTATAGTTTTCCACGGTGGTTTTGAAATCCGCAATATTAATGATTGCCTGTCTTTCGGTGATTTCGAAAACGATACTTTCAGGATCTATTGAAAACTTATTAAGGTATTCTTTTGTAAAGCCGTGTTGGAATTTGATATCATGCATGATATTGGGATTCACATTCAGAAACAGTTTGATTTTAGCCTGCATGGCATTGACCGCTTCTAAAGCCCTTAAACGGCATAGGGATTCAAGCTCCCATAATTTATTGCATCTCTCCGCGTAATCAAATAGCACTTGAGGGTGTTGCATTGCAGTATTTTTTGGCCCCCGGCTAAGTGCTTCATATCCTAATATAGAACCATCCCTCAGAGAAAGTATTGGCTGAAACACAGTATGGATGGATTTATTATCTATAACAGTCAAAAAAATCTCTTTAAGGGCAGTTTCATCAATCATATCCAGAGCTTCCAAACTAACAACTCCTATCTTTACATCTAAACTTGTCTATTCATCAATAATAATCCCTGAATATTAAATTCAAACGATAAACAAGTAAATTCCATGTTAAATAATACTTGAGATCAGCAGAACACGGTTTTTTTACATACTCTTTACATGGAATTCATTTTGACTTAACAAAGCTCTGATAATATAGGTTTGTAAGATATACATGAATTTACAATAGTAACACCCTCCGGCAGATATCACATGCCAAACATACTTCTGCAGGCGAATCCCACTACTCGCCTGCAATTTTCTTTATCTGGGAGAGTACTTAAATTCTGTACACTTCAAAATAAAATCAGGAGGTTATTAGTGTGATTAAAAATTATATCCTGGACACCAATGTCCTTATTCATTCGCCTGACTGCTTATACAATTTTGAAGATAATCATATTATAATTCCCATCGTAGTGATAGAAGAGCTGGATAATCTCAAGAATAAAGAAGGCCTGGTCGGCTATCAGGCAAGGATGGCCATAAGGGAGCTTGGCAGTATCAGGGCGTATGGCAATCTAAATACAGGCATAAGTTTACCCGGCGGCGGATCCATAAGGGTGGAACTTAACCATATGACGCCAATAGATGCCCCTGATGGCATGAGCCTTGAGAAGAATGACAATAAGATTCTAATTATGGCGAAAAACCTTGAAAGAGAAGATGGCGTCAACAAAACCGTCCTCGTGACAAAAGATTTGTGCATGGCAATAAAAGGAGAGTCCCTTGGCCTTGAAGTACAGGACTATCAGAACGATAAAATCGATGTCGAGCATATCTACAAAGGGTGGCGAGAAATTCTGCTTACTTCAGAGGAAATCAATAAAATCTATAGAGGGGGGCTCGAGTATAAGACGAAAGACTATGAACTATACCCGAATGAATTTCTCCATATCAGAAGCCTTGATGACAGCGCACATAATGTTATCGCAAAATATGACGGAGCTAGACTTATACCATTGAAATATGCAAATGATCGGGCATGGGGACTGGCGCCCAGAAATAGGGAGCAAAAAATGGCTTTCGAACTCCTAATGGATGACGAGATTCATCTTGTTACGCTGGCAGGCGGTGCTGGAACAGGCAAAACCATCCTTTCAACGGCTGTAGCACTTCAAAAGGTTATCGAAACCGGCAAATACAGTAAAATTGTTTTTGTAAGACCGGTTGTTCCGGCAGGAAATGATATTGGCTATCTTCCCGGTTCTGAAATAGAGAAACTGAGACCCTGGATGGGCAGCTTCTTTGATGCCATTGAAAGCCTGACGACAAATCAAAATAAAAAGGATAAGGAGAGAGAGGCAGCGGAAAAGAGTATTAAACCAAGAAGAAATAGCTCATCAGAAGAGCCAAAGAAGCCTGGATTTTCAGTTGAGGATTTTATCGAAGAATACCGGGAAATGGGCATCATCGAAACGAAAACCTTTACCTACATGAGAGGCAGAACCCTTGCAAATGCAATGGTGATCATCGATGAAGCTCAGGAAATGACGCCTCATCTGGCAAAACTGATGCTGACGAGAGCAGGAACAGACGCCAAGTTTGTCATGATTGGAGATCCGACGGATAATCAGATTGACAATACTCTGGTGGATTCTAAATCAAACGGTCTCGTTTATGTCGTTGAGAAGATGAAACCCTTTGCTATTACAGGGCACATCTATCTAGAAGAGGTTGAAAGAAGCCCGCTGGCAAAGATAGCAGAAGAATACTTATAAACAGTCGGTTTACTTAATTTTAGCTTAGACATTTACTCCTGAGGATCAGCAAAGTGATGAATATTAGCTGCGATTTCATTTCTGAGCTGAATTGCTTTTTTCAACTGTTCATCATGGTTTCCTAGAAATGTATCCGGGTCTTCAAGAGCCCAATTAATTCGCTTTCTGATCCCCGGAAAGAGTGGGCATTCTTTTTCGGTTTCTTTACTGCAGACTGTGATAACATATTCGTATAGCCTGCCTTCCCTATACAAGTCATGTACGTTTTTCACAGGGTTTTTGGAAATATCTAGACCATAGTCATTCATAACCTCAATCGCCAAAGGATTGATTTCCTGTTTGCTCAGACCTGCACTTTCAGCGAAAAAAATATCCCCGTGCTTAGTGTTGAGAATTGCCTCGGCTATTTGACTGCGAAAGGAATTGTGCGCGCAGACAAATAAGACTCTGTGCCTCTGCTGTGCCATAAATTCACCTCATTTAACATTAGTTTTCTAATTTTATTGTATCGCGCAAAGAAGAAACTTTCTTTAAGAGCGTGTAAAATCTATGTAAAAGTTACAACACAAATAATTTTACCTAAATTTTACGGTATCTTAATAGCAAACTCATAAATAAGGTTTATAATGAATTAATAAAAGCTTTAAGGAAAGGAGCGCTTATGACGAATCTTGCCACTTCCTTCATCAGAAATGACAGGCTGCTTTTTAATCTGATCAACCGCAAACTTCATTTTCGTGCGCTGGATTGGTATTTTGGTGCCGTTACTCATTTGGGATCAACACCTTTTATGGTATTTCTATCTTGCGTTAGTCTCTACACTATGCCAATAATAGGAACGCCTCTGACGGTAAACCTGGTGATCAGCCAGTCGATTATCCATGCGTTTAAACGTTTGGTCAACAGACAAAGGCCTTATGAGACTATGATCTGCAATTTGGTCTATAATCCGCCCGAGTGCGTATATTCATTTCCATCTGGACATTCAGGGGCTTCCCTTTCTGCCTTCCTTGTTCTGTCATCCGCATTCCCCACATTATTTCCGGTATTCTTGGCGCTGACTTTTTCTGTTGGCTTCTCCCGCATCTATCTGGGCTTTCACTTCGCCTCAGACGTTGCTGCCGGGCTCCTGATTTCCTATCTGACTTTTCATTTTCTTTCAGGTGCAATTTTATTGTAATCAGCTTTCCTTGATTTTGCTGAGCCTTATGAAATGGCGGTCTCTGTCTTTGATTTTTTTGGCAACGGAGTCCGCGTCGTATTTGAATATGCCTTCACCCGACTTTGTGCCAAGTTTGCCCTGCTGCACCAGACCCTTCAAAAGCTCGGGCGCTTCGCTGCTTTGAGACAGGTGAGGTGCAACGTTGTTGAAAACCCACTGCCACGTATCGAGACCTCCAAAATCGGCAATCTCGATAGGCCCGTTGAAAGCCCAGCGAAAACCGGGGCCTGAGGTTATTGCCAGGTCGATGTCCTCAGCGCAGGCGATACCTTCATCAAGCAAGTGAAAGACTTCTCTGGCCAGTGCGATCTGAAGACGATTCGCAATGAAGCCTGGAAGTTCTTTGTTTAAGAGAACAGGAGACTTGCCGATGCTGCGCATCAAATCCACTGTTGACTCTACGACTTCGGGCTTTGTCTTATGGTGCTGTACGATCTCGACAAGAGGGATGAGGTGTGCGGGATTAAAGAAATGGGTGATGATCATTCTCTCGGCGAGGCCTGATTTTTCTGCCAAAATTGAAATAGGAAATGAAGAGGTATTGGAAGCAATGATGGTACGCGGGCCTATGAGCTTTTCCAGCTTCTCATAGAGCGCCCATTTTAGTTCAATGACTTCCGGAATTGCTTCGATGATATAATCTGCGTTAAGGACTGCTTCTTCCAATTTTGAAACATAGGCAATTGAATCCATAGCCAGTTCTTTAGCTGTTTCACTAAGCACTTCTTCCTCTACCATAAGAGATAGATTTTCGGTGATTCTTTTTTTTGCATTTGACAAATAGTCTTCCTGAACATCATTTAATATCACCTTGTAGCCTTTGACTGCGAAAGCCTGGGCGATGCCACTGCCCATTACACCTGATCCGATGACTGAAATATTCCTGATCATTCGAGTTCTCCTCCAAAATGTGATAAAATGACTATAACATCTATTCCTTTTGGAGTAAATGCTATGGCTCGGTTAAAGACAAATTGGATATTGGATGGCAGCTGATTTATATAGACCAGGCATAGACTTTATAGGATGCGAGTTATATGATAGATGTAGGCTTGAAATATACAATGGGATTGTTTTACCATAGGCGGAGGAATCATGAATACAGCTGACTTGTTTATAAAATGCCTGGAAGAGGAGGGTGTCGAGTACATCTTCGGTATCCCGGGTGAAGAGACCCTGGATCTGGTCAATGCTATCATGGAATCAAAGCAAATTGAATTTATTACCACCAGACATGAGCAGGGGGCAGCCTTTATGGCTGATATTTATGGCAGACTGACAGGTAAGGCGGGGGTATGCCTGGCAACTTTAGGTCCGGGTGCAACGAATCTGGTTACTGGTGTAGCCGATGCCAATCTGGATGGAGCTCCTCTTGTAGCCATCACTGGACAGGTGGGCACCGACAAGATGCATATTACCTCCCATCAGTACCTGGATCTTACCAGGATGTTCGAACCAATCACAAAGAGAACCAAGCAGATACTGCGTCCGGATACGGTCCCTGAGATCGTGAGGATTGCCTTTAAATACGCTGAAAGCGTGAAACAGGGAGCGACCCATATAGATTTGCCCACAAATATCGCAAAGATGTCAGTAGAGGGGGTACCCCTTCAGAAGAAGGTGCCCAAGGCTGGATTCGCAACCTTTGACTCTATCGAAAAAGCGGCGAAGATGATTTCGGAAGCTAAAACGCCGGTAGTGATCGTTGGAGCAGATGCAGTTCATGCAGATGTCAGCGAAGCCCTAACCGAATTTGCAAACCGTTTAAAGATACCCGTTGTCAATACTATGATGGCTAAGGGCATGATTTCCTTTGAAAATAAATATTCCATGTGGACCATTGGCATCCCTCAAAGGGATTATATCAATCTGCTTTTTGATAGAGCAGACGTAGTCATCGCCATAGGCTATGACATCGTTGAGCTTAACCCCAGCAAATGGAACAGAAATAATACCATCGACATCGTGCATATCGGTTATGAAATGTCCCATGTCAATAAATACTATCAGCCTAAAGTCGAAGTTGTGGGAGATATGAAGGACTCGGTTTATCAGATCATTCGCAGGGCTGTGAGACATGAGGTACCGCAATTTGCCCTGGACCTTCGCAGGAGAATACAGGCGGAGCATGACAGCTATGCAGCGGATGATGCTTTCCCGATGAAGCCTCAGCGTATCATCAATGATATTCAAAAAGTTATGGACGAGGATGATATTTTGATTTCTGATGTGGGCGCTCATAAAATGTGGGTCGCGCGGCATTATAATTGTCGGAAAGCTAATACCTGCATCATTTCCAACGGTTTTGCCTCCATGGGTATCGCTATTCCCGGCGCTGTTGCAGCCAAACTGATCAATCCGGACAGAAAAGTGCTGGCTGTCACCGGAGACGGCGGATTCATGATGAATAGTCAGGAGCTTGAAACTGCCTATCGCATCGGAACGCCTTTCGTGACACTGATTATGAACGACGAAAGCTATGGACTGATCAAGTGGAAGCAGATGGAGCAATTCGGCAAAGCAGCCTATGTAGATTTCACCAATCCGGACTTTAAGCTTTATGCTGAAGCAATGAACTGTAAAGGTTATAGAGTAGAGAAAGCGGAAGATCTTATACCTATTCTCACAGAAGCCTTTAAGCAAACTGTTCCGGCCATCATCGACTGCCGGGTGGAGTATAATGAAAATCTGAAATTGACCCAACATTTATGTACCATAACATAAAATAACCTAATTGAGTTAATGAGTTATAAAGATCCGGACTCATAGCTTATAAGAATCCAGGAGGCTTTGAAGGTTTATGAAAATGTATTTAATCGCCGCGCTACCTTCCGTTATTCTGATTATACTGGGTATATGCATCAGACATTTTAAAATGTACTGGCTTATATCCGGTTATAACACCATGTCTTCAGAGAAAAAAAGGAATGTTGATATCCTGAAATTAGGGAATCTTATGGGCATTTTCTGCTTCTTTTTAGCTGGGATCATGTTCGTTTTTATTCTCACTCTAATGCTGAATTTAAACATCCCAGCCATTGCTGCTGCAGTGCTGATGGGCCTTTCTATCATTGGATTCATCATATATTCCCAAAGATATGATGCAAATACGAGAAATTACG
>JBBRXH010000070.1:0-8038 GCA_038248565.1 Peptostreptococcales bacterium
AACCTTTTGGCATCTTGCTGGAAAGGCTTTATCAATGCCTTCAAAACAATAGTCAGCCAGATAAGGCACGTTGGACCTGTAAGGTAAAAGCCTTGAATCAGAAGGCATGATATCATCGGTGGTCACGTTATTGCCTGCCTTCAGGACGACGGTCCCGTAAACTTGATCTGTTAAAGCGGTATTTTGAGGAAATGGTTTAATATTCGGCCCCATTTCCACTTTTATATCCTTTTTTAAAATTTCTTTTGGATAGACTAAAAAGTGATCATTCAATCTGAAACTTTCAGCCGGATCGATAAAGGGCAGGTCGGAAGAGCCCATGCCATCGGTCAAAACACCCTTTACTGCTGAAATGGCAGCAGTTTCGGGGCTTACGAGATAGACCTGCGCATCGACGGTTCCGCTTCTTCCTTTAAAATTTCGGTTAAAAGTTCGAAGGGACACAGCCCCTGATTTTGGAGACTGACCCATGCCTATGCATGGACCGCAGGCATTTTCTATGATACGGGCACCGGCATTGATGATATCTGCCAGAGCTCCGTTTTCGGCCATTTTAGCCAGTATTTTACTGGAACCGGGTGAGATGACCAGGCTCACATCCTCATGAACCTTTTGCCCTTTAAGTATAGCCGCGACCTTCATCAGATCTGAATAGGAAGAATTTGTGCAGCTTCCTATAGCCACCTGATCGACCTTAATCGCGCCAATATTTTTTACTGTGTCCACATTATCCGGGCTATGAGGCTTGGCAGCCATTGGAACCAGAAGGGAAAGATCTACTAGGATTTCTTCATCATATATGGCATCGTCATCCGCAAATAGAGGATTATAATCCTGTTCGCGCCCTTGAGCCCGGAGAAAAATTCTGGTATTTTCGTCACTTGGGAATAATGAAGTCGTGGCACCGAGTTCAGCACCCATATTGGTGATGGTAGCCCGGTCGGTAACAGAAAGGGCTGCGACACCGGAGCCTGAGTATTCTACGATTTTTCCAACGCCGCCTTTGACTGTCAGCTGCTTCAGTACATACAAGATGATGTCCTTTGCAGAAACCCAAGGCTTAAGCTGACCCACCAGTTTAATATTAATCACACGGGGGACTGTGAGGCTATAAGTGCCTTGAGCCATAGCGACAGCAACGTCAAGACCACCTGCACCGATGGCGATCATACCAAGCCCACCACCGGTAGGGGTGTGGCTGTCTGAACCGAGCAGGGTCATCCCGGGTATGCCGAAACTCTCGAGATGAAGCTGATGGCAAATGCCATTGCCTGGCTTTGAATAAAGAACGCCATGCCGACCGGCTACGCTTTTGATGAAAGCGTGATCATCAGCATTTTCAAAACCGGTTTGAAGGGTATTATGATCGATATAGGCTACAGAGAGATCTGTTTTTATATTTTCAACTTCCATGGCTTCAAGCTGGAGATAAACCATTGTTCCAGTAGAATCCTGAGTGAGGGTCTGATCGATTTTAATGGTGATTTCATTTCCCGGGATCAATGCCCCGTGAAGAAGATGATTTTCGAGGATTTTAAAGGCTAATGTTTTACCCATTTGCGTTTCTCCTATACTTTTTGAATAAAATTGTACTTATGTATGCAATTATACAATCAAATAGATCTCCTGTAAATAGCTTCTTTGAGATTAATAAAAATAGATGATATGTTTTTTATTTAGAACTTGATAGGACGCATAAGCTACTATATAATGATGTTACAAATCCAGAGACAACCAAATATGGGTTTGCGCGTACATTGTTTAAAAGCAGTAAGGAGAGAGTGCAATGAAAACAGTCATGAAAAGAGACGGCATAGAAGTCAGTTTTAATCCTGAAAAAATCAGAACTGCCATAGAAAAAGCTATGATGGAGACAAAAGCAGGCGTAGATAACAAGCTTGCTCAGGATATCGCTTTTGGCATAGAGAAGCAGGTGTTAAAAGCCGAGAGAAAAATCAACGTAGAGGAAATTCAGGATCTTGTTGAAGATTTTCTGATGGCCAGCGACAGAAAAGACGCCGCCAAAAAATATATCATCTATAGATATGAAAGAGACCGTTCGAGAGATGCCAGAAAAAGAAGGGATGGCAGAATCGTTTCCGATGATTTTGTCAGCAAATATAAGCATCTTCCATCCCCCATGAACCAGCTTGGCAGCTTTGTTTATTATAGAACCTATTCCAGGTGGATTCCAGAAGAACTCAGAAGAGAGTATTGGTGGGAAACTGTCCGAAGATCCGTTGAGTATAATTGCAGTCTTGTGCCGACGCCTAAAGAGGAAGCGGAAAAGCTCTACAGGAATGTCTATGAGATGAAACAGTTTTTATCAGGCAGAACCTTCTGGGTTGGCAGTACGGATGTATCCAAGCATTATCCCATGTCCAATTACAACTGCTCATTTCAGGTCATTGACAGCTTCGCTGCTTTTAAGGATATATTTTACCTGCTCATGGTGGGTTCCGGTGTGGGGGTCAGAGTGCTCAAGGCGGATGTGGAGAAAATCCCAATGGTCCGAACTGATATCGAAATGATTCACGAATCCTATAGCCCCATTCCCAAATACTACCGCCAGGATAGCACAGCCATAGAATTTACGAGAAATGATACGGTCAAAATTACAATTGGGGATAGTAAAGAGGGCTGGGTACAGTCCCTGGACTATTACCTCAAGATTTTATACAGCACAGAGTACCGCAAGATTACCACCGTTATCCTCAATTACGACCATGTGCGCAGCAAAGGCGAAAAGCTCAGGACCTTCGGCGGTACTGCCAGCGGTCACTCCAGCATGAAAAACATGTTTGTTAAAATAGAGAAAATCATACAGAAGGCTGCCGTCAGATCCACGACGAACAAAGTCAAGCTTAAACCCATCGATTGCCTGGATATCGCCAATATCATCGGTGAGAATGTTGTAGTTGGAGGCGTCCGAAGGACTGCAGAGATCGTCCTCATCGACCAGGATGATAAAGAATGCATCATGGCTAAAACTGATCTTTACAAGAAAGTAGATGAGAAGTGGGTCATGGATGGCGAAATCGCCCACAGGCAAATGAGCAATAATTCGATTTATTATACAAGAAAACCTACCAGAGATCAGCTGCACTGGCATCTTCAGCAGATGCGGTATTCCGGTGAGCCGGGTTGGGTCAATGAAGAAGCTGGAGCAAAAAGAAGGCCTGATTTCAAGGGCGTCAACCCTTGCGCAGAGATTCTTCTTGACTCAAAGGGCTTATGCAATCTTACTACGGTCAACGTGATGGCCTTTGTAGAAGAGGGCAAACTGGATCACAAAGGGCTTATGGAAGCCCAGCGTTTATCCACAAGAGCTGGCTATCGCATGACCTGTACCGAACTTGAGATACCGGAATGGAATGCGGTTCAGCAAAGAGACAAGCTTCTCGGCTGTTCGCTGACGGGCTGGCAGGATATGATCAATGCCCTTAATATGGCCAAGGAAGACCAGGAAGCTGTGCTAAGGGATCTTAAGACTACAGCGAGAAGAGCCGCCAAGGAATATGCGGAAGAATTAGGCCAGAGAGAACCGATACTTATAACCACTATAAAACCTGAAGGCACACTGAGTCTGCTTCCGGTAGTATCAAGCGGCGTACACTTTTCCCACTCGCCATATTTTATCAGACGAATCAGAATCAGCAGCGACGATCCATTGACAAAGGTTTGTGAAGAACTGGGCTATCCTGTATTTCCGGAAGTCGGACAGGATCGGGAGACCTGCACCACCAAGGTTGTCGAATTCCCTGTGAAAGTTCCGGAAGGCAGAACAAAGGACGATGTTTCGGCTTTAGAGCAGCTGGAAATTTACAAGATGTTTATGACCCATTACGTAGAGCATAATTGCTCCATCACCGTTCATGTCAAAGACAATGAGTGGGACGGCGTCGAACAGTGGGTATGGGATAACTGGGAGGATACAGTGGCCCTATCCTTCTTATCTTTTGAGGATAATTTCTATGAATTGCTTCCTTTCGAGGCCATCACAGAGAAGGACTACCTTGATAGAGTTGCTGCCATGCGGCCCTTCATCCCATCGCTTATTGCAAAATATGAAAAAGAAGAAGTGGAATACGATATCGGAAACGATGGCTGTGAAGGCGGAGTCTGCCCTGTAAGATAGAAAATCAGGTCAAAAGTATTTTATGAATAAATTTTAGAACAGCAGCCGATGGGCTGCTGTTTTGCCTATTATTGCGTTATTAACCAAATTTAGTATATACTATTGACAAAGATAAAAAGCAGGATTATAGTAAAAATATAAATCATATATGAATAGTATGAATAAACTTGGGAGGATTATGACATGTCAAAAATAGCAAAAAACCTAACTGAACTTATTGGCAATACACCACTACTGGAATTATCGAATTATAATAAAGCAAATAACCTTGATGCAAAACTCATAGCAAAACTTGAATCCTTTAATCCTGGATCAAGCGTCAAAGATAGAATTGGATACGCTATGATTAAAGATGGTGAGGATAGGGGCCTGATCAACAAGGATACAGTGATTATTGAACCTACCAGCGGCAATACAGGGATTGCTCTGGCTTTTGTTGCTGCAGCAAAAGGCTATAGATTAATCATTACATTGCCGGATACCTTCAGCATTGAGAGAAGGAATCTTCTTAAGGCCCTGGGGGCCGAACTGGTATTGACACCAGGTGCAGAAGGTATGTCCGGGGCAATCAAAAGGGCTGAAGAAATAGCGTCAGAAACACCGAACTCCTATGTACCACAGCAATTTAAAAATCCATCAAATCCGGAAACCCATAGAAAGACAACTGCTGAAGAAATTTGGAGAGATACTGACGGAGCAGTAGATATATTCATTGCAGGAGTAGGTACAGGCGGGACAATATCCGGAGTCGGCTCTGCGCTTAAGCATAAAAAGCCCGATGTTCAAATTATTGCAGTTGAACCATTTGATTCTCCGGTCTTGTCTGGAGGCGCCAAAGGCCCTCATCAGATTCAGGGAATAGGAGCAGGCTTTATTCCTGAGAACTATAACAAAGCTGTCGTCGATGAGATTTTTATGGTTAAGAATGAAGAAGCCTTTGAAACCTCGAGGAAGCTGGCTAAATCGGAAGGACTGCTGGTGGGAATTTCAGCGGGGGCGGCTGCGTTTGCTGCAACTCAGGTGGCAAAGAGACCTGAAAACAAAGGTAAAACGATTGTTGTTCTCCTGCCGGATAGCGGCGAAAGATATTTGTCAACCGCCCTATTTCAGGAGGACTAAAAACCCCAGATGAGTAGCAGTATAATATAAATAGTCAGTTATAAAGATTGATTATATAAGGAAGTGAAGATATGGCTCAAAAACAGTCATTGAAAATATCAGGAATGTCCTGTGCTGCCTGTGCTGCCAGGATAGAAAAAGGATTAAACAAACTTGACGGGGTCAATTCGGCTAATGTCAACTTCGCTGTTGAAAGAGCCACGGTAGAGTATGACGAAAAACTTATAAACGAAGAAAAGTTAGACGATACGATCAGGAAATTGGGCTATGATGTCATAAAAGATCAGGCTCCGGAAGAGAATAAAGTCACACTCAACATTTCCGGCATGACCTGCGCATCCTGCTCTGCCAAAGTAGAAAAAAAGCTGAATAAACTCGAAGGAGTAAGCAAGGCTGCTGTAAATCTGGCAACAGAAAAGGCATCAATTGAGTTTGATTCATCGGTAATCAAAGTATCGGAAATGATCAAAGTTGTAAAATCCATTGGATATGATGCTGAAAAAGCGGAAGATGTAACCAAAGACAGGGAAAAAGAACAGCGTGAAAAGGAAGTAAAGACTCTGAAATGGACGCTTATCGCTTCAATCATATTGAGTTCACCCCTCGTGGCCGCTATGATCCTATCAATCGCAGGAGTAGACGTGCCTTATCTGCATGACCAGTATTTTCAATTGATTATCGCTACGCCCATACAATTTATCATAGGCTTTAGATTTTACAAACATGCCTTTTATGCGCTTAGATCCGGTAGCGCCAATATGGATGTGCTGATAACAATGGGTACCTCTGCCGCTTATTTTTACAGTCTCTATAATGTTTTCTATCAAAATGCCGATATGAATGGCATGAAGGATCTTTATTTTGAAGCATCGGCCGTTATCATTACCTTGATTCTATTAGGTAAATATTTTGAAGCTGTTGCAAAGGGTAAGACCTCTGAGGCTATCAAGAAACTTATAGGCCTTCAGCCAAAGACAGCCAGGGTAATAAGGAACGGCGTCGAAGAGGATATCCCGATTGAAGAAGTAGAACTGGGCGATATTGTTATGGTAAGACCAGGGGAAAAAGTGCCCGTCGACGGTAAGATGACCGAAGGCAATTCTTCCGTGGACGAATCGATGCTGACCGGTGAAAGCCTGCCTGTTGAAAAGAAAGCCGGTGATCCTGTTATCGGCGCAACACTAAACAAATATGGGACCTTTAAATTTGAGGCCACCAAAATAGGCAAGGACACAGCCCTTTCCCAGATCATAAAAATGGTCGAGGATGCCCAAGGGTCAAAGGCACCGATCCAAAAGCTGGCAGATCAGGTCTCGGGGATCTTTGTACCGATCGTTCTACTGATTGCGTTGGCCACTTTTCTTTTATGGTATTTTCTCGGCGGAGATCTGACAAAAGCCATTGTCAGCGCAGTAGCGGTTCTTGTCATCGCCTGTCCCTGCGCACTTGGGCTGGCTACACCCACGGCAATCATGGTTGGAACTGGTAAAGGCGCTGAAAACGGTATACTCATCAAGGGTGGGGAACACCTTGAAATGGCCTATAAGATCAATGCAATCGTCCTAGACAAGACTGGAACCATAACAAAAGGCCAGCCGGATGTCACAGACATCCTATCGGTAAAGCATATGGATGAGACGGAAATTCTAAAGCTTGCAGGGATTACGGAAAAAAGCTCGGAACACCCGCTGGGTGTTGCAATATATCAGAACAGCAAACAAATCTTTGGAACTGTAGCAGATCCTGAAAGCTTTGAGACGATTCCGGGAAGAGGTGTTATTGCCTCAATCGAGAACCGGATTATTCTCATGGGCACAAGAAAGCTGATGCAGGAAAAGGGTGTTTATATTGAGGATATAGAAAGCATGCTTGAGAGACTTGAGGATCAGGGAAAAACAGCAATGCTGATGGCTGTGGATAATAGTCTTGAAGCAGTTTTAGCAGTCGCGGATACGGTAAAAGAGCATTCAGGGGAGGCGATTTTAGAACTGATGAAGATGGGCATCGATGTTTATATGATTACTGGGGACAATATAAGAACCGCAAATGCAATAGCAAGGCAAGTCGGTATAACCAATATTCTTGCTGAGGTGTTGCCTGAAAATAAAGCTTTAGAAGTGGAAAAACTTAGAGCAAGAGGCAAGATCGTAGCCATGGTTGGGGATGGTATCAATGACGCTCCTGCTTTAGCTACAGCGGACATTGGCATGGCAATGGGAACCGGTACAGATGTAGCTATTGAAGCTGCCGACATCACATTGATGCGCGGGGATCTTCGGACAATACCCTCTGCTATAAGACTTTCAAGACAGACGATTAAGAAGATTAAACAAAATCTTTTCTGGGCATTCTTCTACAATATTATAGGCATTCCTTTCGCTGCCCTTGGATTTTTAAGCCCTATTATTGCAGGTGGTGCCATGGCCTTCAGTTCAGTATCGGTTGTAACAAATTCCCTGAGTTTAAAAAGATTTGATCCAAATAAAAAAGCAAAATAATGGAGGTAACATGATGTCAAAAGAAACGGTAAAGCTAAATGTCGAAGGAATGTCCTGCAGCCACTGCGAGAATTCAGTTAAAAAAGCAGTTGGAGGTTTGGTCGGTGTAAGCAGTGTGGAGGTTGATCTCGCTGGTAAAACGGTAACTGTAGACTATGATACAGAAAAAGTTAAAGTGGAAGAAATGAAAGAGGCTATTGAAGATCAGGGGTACGATGTAAAATAGGCCGCAAAAAGATTTTTAGCTAATGGCTCAAATGTCTTTTACCTGTTACTAGAATTA
>JBBRXH010000071.1:0-7970 GCA_038248565.1 Peptostreptococcales bacterium
AAAAAAGGTTAGCCGAAAAAACAACCCTATGAAACCTGTTAGAAGGAAAAAGAGAAAGTGAGATAAGACAATGGAATCAGTGACAGAGAGATTTTTAAGCTATGTCGGCTACGATACCAGAAGTGAGGAAAACACCGGGGATACTCCAAGTAGCCAGGGTCAGCGGGATCTGGCAACTGCGCTTCTTAGGGAGCTACTGGATATGGGTCTTGTGGATGCATCGATCAGCGATAAGGGCTACGTCATGGCAACCCTTCCCGGGAATTCGAAGGAGAAGCTTCCTGTAATAGGTCTGATTGCACATCTGGATACTTCCTACGAGATGTCGGGCAAGGATGTACATCCTCAAATTTTGGGCTATTATCATGGTGGAGATATTGTTTTAAATGAGGAACAGAATATTCTACTTAAAGCTGATGAATTCCCAAGACTTGCAAACTACGTAGGGCAGACCCTTATTACGACGGATGGCACCACCCTACTTGGCGCAGATGATAAAGCAGGTATAGCTGAAATCATGACAGCCTTAGAAAAGCTGACTGAAAACCCCAAAATCATTCATGGTCCCATTAAAGTCGCTTTCACTCCGGATGAAGAGATAGGAGCAGGTGCAGATTATTTTGATGTGGCTTCCTTTGGGGCCGACTTCGCATTTACACTTGATGGGGGTCCTGTGGGAGAATTGAGCTATGAGAATTTTAATGCTGCCAAGGCTAAGGTTGAAATAAGAGGCAGAAATTCACATCCTGGGGATGCCAAGGGCAAAATGATCAACGCTATTCATTTGGCTATGGCGTTTTGCAGCCAGCTTCCGCCGGAAGAGGTGCCTGAAAAAACTGAAGGGTATGAAGGCTTCTTCCATTTGACGAATTTCGAAGGCAACACAGAACTGGCCAGATTCACCATAATCCTGAGAGATTTTGATTTAGAGAGCCTTAACAGGAGAAAGAATCTGCTGGGACGCATCGCCCAAAGTTTTAAAAACAGATATGGCGAGGAGTGCATCAGTGTTTCTGTGGAAGATCAGTATTATAATATGAAAAGTCAGATAGAACCGGTCTTTTATATTATCGAAAAAGCCGAAAAGGCCATGAGAAGCCTTGGCATAAGCCCGAATATAAAGCCTATCCGAGGGGGCACCGATGGCTCCCGTTTATCCTTTATGAATTTGCCTTGCCCTAACCTGTTTACAGGCGGCGAAAATCCTCATGGCAGATTTGAATATATACCTGTCTTTGCGATGGAAGCAGCAGTTTCAGTGATTTTGGAAATTGTATCCTATAAGGAAGGTTAAACTATGGGCATACTGGGAGAAATTATTCAGCTTTTTATGGACCGTACCAGTTTCTTTTTGGAGCTGCTCCTTCAGCATGTGGTTCTATCCGGTATTTCAATCGGCATCATAACGGTTATCGGCATAACGCTGGGAATCGTGATGACTGGTAATAAGCCACTGGCAAGAATAATCCTGACGCTGACCAATTTTTTTTATACCGTACCGTCTATAGCCTTATTTGGATTTCTGGTTGCAGTTACAGGGATTGGTGCAAAGAGCGCTATCATCGCCCTGGTGATCTATGGTCTTCTGCCGATAATCAGAAATACCTACGTTGGGCTGACAGAAATTGACCCTCAAATCATTGATGCAGCCTTGGGCATGGGCAGTACGAAGCTTCAGCTCATGAGAAAAGTTAAATTTCCTATGGCGCTACCCATTATTTTCGCAGGTTTTCGCACCATGGTGGTCATGACCATTTCTCTTGCCGGAATCGCTTCTTTTATTGGCGCCGGTGGACTTGGCGTTGCTATCTGGAGGGGAATCACCACAAATTATCCGGCTATGACCATCGCAGGAAGCTTGCTTGTGGCTCTGCTGGCCATTGCTGTCGATAGTATTTTAGGTTTAGCAGAAAAAAGAATAGGAGGAATTTATCATGAAAGTTAAAATCGGAGCATTACTGTTGGTACTGGTATTATTTATTTCTCTGATGGCCAGTGGCTGTGAGGGGACGAAGGAAGTCAAGAAAGTGGTTGTCGCATCAAAGCCTTTTACTGAGAATTATATTTTAGCAGAAATCATAGCAGGCCTGATTGAGCACAATACAGATATTATTGTTGACAGAAAAATGGGTATCGGCGGCGGCACTTCAAATATTCAGCCGGCAATGGAAAAAGGCGAAATTGATATTTACAGCGAATATACCGGAACAGGCTGGCTTTTCGTCTTAAAAAAGACGGAGAGCATCGATAAGGACGCCATGCTGGCCCAATTAAAAACAGAATATTCAAAGCTTTACAAGATTAAATGGCTGGATGCTTATGGATTCAATGACACTTTTGCCATCGCAGTCAAAAATTCTTTTGCAAAGGCGAATAACCTTAAGACCTATTCGGATTTAGCAAAAGTAAGCACCCAGTATAAATTCGCCGCAGAGTATGATTTCTATGAAAGAGAAGACGGTTATCCCGGATTGGTTAAAACCTACGGCTTTGCTTTCAAGGAAACCAAGGATGTAGATATAGGCCTGAAGTATGAAGCCATCGCTTCCGGACAGGTAGATGCCATCAATGTTTTTTCAACTGATGCGCTATTATTGACAAATGATTTAATGGTGCTGGCCGATGATAAAAACTTCTTCCCGCCCTATTATGCAGCCACACTGGTACGCGAGGAAACCCTGGCAAAGTATCCGGAACTGGAAGCTGTATTAAATAAACTTACCGGCACCATCAGTAATGACGAGATGATCGCCATGAATTCTTCGGTGGATAACGACAAAAAAGATCCGAAGGTTGTGGCAGAAGAATTCTTGACCAGTAAAGGTCTGATTTAATGGCGATTATTGAACTGAAAAATATCACCAAGGCCTATCAGGGGAAGCTGGTTCTAGATGATATCAGCCTTACCCTTGATGAAGGTGAGTTCTACACGCTTATCGGGTCCTCCGGAGCAGGTAAAACGACCTTGCTCCGGCTGATCAATGGGCTGGTTAAACCGGATAAAGGCGAAATATATGTGGACGGAAGAGATATCGCTGAATCGGATATAATCGAACTCAGGCGTAATATAGGGTATGTCATTCAAAGCATTGGTCTCTTTCCCCACATGACAATATTCGACAACATAAACTATGTGCCCTCCCTTTACAAAACAGGAAAAGACTTGCGCAAAAACAGAGTGGAAGAACTTATCGGACTTGTAGGTATGCAGATATCGGATTTGTCAAAATATCCGGCGCAGCTCAGCGGCGGTCAAAAACAGCGGGTTGGGGTTGCCAGGGCTTTGGCTGCAAATCCAAAAATTATTCTGATGGATGAGCCTTTCGGCGCAGTGGATGATATCACGCGGCATCATCTCCAGGACGAGATTCAGAGAATCCATGACAAGCTACGCAATACTGTGTTATTTGTGACCCATGATATTCAAGAAGCCATCAAGCTTGGCACCAGGATTATTATCCTAAACGACGGCAAGGTTGAACAGATGGGAACGCGATACGAGATTATTAATTCGCCTCAGAACGATTTCGTTAGGGAATTTATAGGTGATAGAAGTTATATAGCCTATTTACGCGAGAAATACTTGATATAATATGAATATTGATCTATATGATCTATCAGTAAATGAAAAGGCGGATAGTTATGGAGAAAGACAACAGAAAAGAGCTGCTTGCGCAGTACAAGGAAATGAAACGTGAAGCTGGTATTTACCGCATGGTCAATAATGAAACTGGCAGGTATTTTCTGGCCAGCACTACGGATCTTCAGGCGATCAAAAATAGATTCGATTTTGCACGAAAGACAGGTTCCCATACAGCCTTTTCAATAAAAATGGGTAAAGACCTGGCAGAATATGGACCCGACAGTTTTTCGCTGGAGACACTGGAAGTACTCGATATGAAACCTGAAATGACACCGGCCCAAATTAAAAATGATTTAAAACTGCTGATGGAAATGTGGCGAGAAGCCCATAAAGAGGATGATATCTATTAAGCTGTGTTTCGGTATTAATTTGAGATTCAATTGGCATAATGAGAAATGAGGCTAAAAAATGATAAATATTGGCAATGCATGGGATGGACTGTTGGCTGACGAATTCGAGAAGGATTATTATTTAAAGCTCAGAGCATTTCTCATCGATGAATACAAAACCCACAGGGTTTATCCGGATAAAAGAGACATCTTCAATGCCTTAAAATATACAGACTATAAGCAAGTGAAGGTAGTGATACTGGGACAGGATCCCTACCATGGTGCGAATCAGGCACATGGTCTCTGTTTTTCCGTCAAGAAGGGCGTGGCAAAACCGCCGTCCCTGGTCAACATTTTTAAGGAGCTGAAAGCGGATATCGGAGTACAGATGCCTAACCATGGCTGTCTTGAAGATTGGGCTGAAAATGGAGTTTTACTGCTTAACACAGTCCTGACTGTGCGCGAAGGTGAAGCCAACTCCCATAAAGGGAAGGGCTGGGAGATTTTCACGGATAAAGTCATTGGCCTACTAAACGAGAGAAAAGAACCAATGGTTTTTATGTTATGGGGCGCTAATGCCAAGACAAAGGAAGTCCTGATTACTAATCCTGGGCACCTGGTTTTAACCGCTGCCCACCCGAGCCCTTTATCGGCGTATAATGGCTTCTTTGGCTGCAGACATTTTTCTAAATCCAATGCTTTTCTGGCTCAGCACGGCAAAGAAATAAATTGGACTATCGACTGAAGGAATTATAAAGAATATAAAGTTATTTCAACTGACCGATGGTAGGCGTAACGCCCCAGAAGTCCGTGAGTTTTTCGAAATCTTCTTTTGCATTCAGCTGATTGGCTTTTAAAGCAATGGACTTATCTGTTCTGACTGCCTTGATCATCATGTTTTTAGCAGTATGCTCAAGACTCGTAAATTCGACCATTGAGACCTCATAGCCCATTTCTTCCAGTTTGAGGCCGCGAAGACTATCGGTGAGAATGGCGGAAAAGCGTTCTTTAAGTAAGCCGTGTTTCAGAAGTGAGGCATTGGTTTTATTTTTTATCTGATCAAAGAGTTCATGCTGGCAGCAGGGCACGGAGAGGATTACGGAAGCTTGCCAGGTGACGGCTTTGATCAGCGCATAATCAGTTGCGGTATCGCAGGCGTGAAGGGTAACCACCATATCAGCTGGCTCTTTGGTGTCAAAGCCAGCTATGTCACCTATCTGAAAATTGAGTCCAAAATAGCCAAGATCGGCGGCGATTGTATTGCAGAAATTGATCACATCCTCTTTCAGGTCGAGGCCGATGATCTGAACCTGCCTATTTTGGCTCACCTTGAGGTAATGATAAAGGGCAAAAGTCAGATAAGCTTTTCCACAGCCGAAATCGATGATGCGCAGAGCTTTATTCTTTGGGAATTGTTCTAAGGCATCTTCAACGATCTCCAGAAATTTATTAATTTGGCGGAATTTGGCATAGTATTTTTTAAGGACCTGCCCGGAGTCGTTCATAACGCCAAGGCGCACTAAAAAGTCGCAGGCGATGCCATCTGGAATCAGGTAATTTTTGGCATGATTATGAGAAAGACTACCTTGCTTTTTTGTTGGCGGACTTTTAATAATTTTTGGCCGGTCAATTTTGGCAGCTAAAATCTGATAATCCCCATCAGTTGAAAATATATTGGCTTTTTTGAAATCAATGGTAAGCAAAGACAGAATTGCCTGATAACAGTCGGCTTTAGCAATATTTTTATGAAGGACTTTGTTCGCATAATGGTATTCCAGCTGGTAGATGATCTGATTGTTTTCATTAAATGGACGTAGAGTGACCTTGCGATAAGCCTGAGTCTTATTACGGCAGTCCGCGAAAACCATTTGAATTAAAAGATCATCATCCAAAATAGTGGTTATTAAGGCGTTTAAATCCTTCATGTTAATTCTCTTCTCTGCTTTTTAAAATCATATCCTTGATCTCTTCACCGATAGCTCTTGCTTTATCTTTTGGCATTCCGAGGGTCTCTATTGGCGGGAGTATTCTAAGCCTGACGACGCCGGGTCTGATCCAGATCCCGTGCTGCTCCATGATTTTGTAGGAACCGTCAATGGACACTGGCACCAAGGGCGCGCCGGTCTTAAAAGCCATTTTAAATGCACCTGATTTAAACTCGCCCAGAGCCTCGCTTTTACTGCGGGTCCCTTCGGGAAAGATGATGATCGAGTGGCCGCCTTCGAGGATTTCCGAAGAATTTGAAAGGGCGGTGAGGGACTGCCGGGCGTCTTTGCGATCTATAAAAATACAGTTTATATGTCTCATCCAGGTCCGGATGAAGGGCATCTTCAGTATTTCTATTTTTGCGACAAAGCCCTTGGGTTTGCCCATACACGCCAGAAGGATGGGAATGTCAAAATTGCCCTGATGGTTGCTGATAAATACAGCAGGAACCGTCGGAATATTTTCAAGTCCTGAAACCTCCACTTTAACCCCAGCAACGTTCAGCATGCTCCATGCCCAGTTCTTAACGACACGATCGAGCAGCGCATCAAGCTTGATTCTTTGGCCGGTATCGGCGAGTTCATTGGCTTTAAGCATATCGGGGAAAATTCTCAGCAGATAAATCCAGAAATTTAAAAACCATATAAGTGTCCGCATCTTCCTACCTCCTTCGCGCTTGAATATAGGGCTATTTTAACATTGTTTTGTGTCTTATGTCAAAGTGTGTTATAATGTCCGAGTTGTAATGAAGAGTTCGACAGGAAAGCAGGGAATGGAATGGGAAGAAAACAGAAAATAGTCAATATAGCGGTTATTGCCCATGTTGACGCAGGCAAATCGACACTGGTGGATGCCTTTTTATCTCAGAGCGGGGTATTTAGGGAAAACCAGGAAGTTGTTGACTGTGTTATGGACAGCAATGATATAGAAAGAGAACGCGGCATTACGATTTATTCGAAAAATTGCTCTATAATGTATAAAGACATTAAGATTAATATAGTGGATACACCCGGACATGCTGATTTTTCGTCAGAAGTAGAACGCATTATCAGGACAGTTGATACGGTTATATTGCTCGTGGACTCCAGCGAGGGGCCCATGCCGCAGACCAGATTCGTACTGCAAAAATCCTTGGAATTAGGGCTTCGCCCGATTTTGCTGATCAATAAAATCGATAAAAAGGACCAACGCGCTAAAGAAGTCGTGGATATGGTCTACGAGCTTTTTATGGAACTGGATGCGTCCAACGAACAGCTTGACTTCCCTATTTTATATGGCATCACCAAGGAAGGCGTGGCAAAATATGAGATGGAAGATGAAAGCGTCGATATTTCACCGCTCTTTGACGCGGTATTAAAGCATGTGCACACTTATCCGAATTTGAATAAGGAACCCCTGCAGCTTCAGATTTCCACACTGGCTTATGATGATTACATCGGCAGATTGGGCATCGGCAGGATTTATAAAGGGAAAATTCACGAAGGTCAGACTGTATCTGTATGCAAAGAAGATGGAACCATCGTCACGAAAAAAGTCAACCAGATATTTGTCTATAGAGGCATGAAGAGAGTGCCTGTTCAGGATGCCGAAAGCGGAGACATTGTAGTTGTCTCGGGTATTTCAGACATTACCATAGGAGAAACCATCTGTGACAGCAAGCATCCTGATCCATTGCCCATGATCAGCATCGAAGCGCCAACATTGTCTATGAATTTCCTGGTCAATAAATCGCCTTTTGCGGGACGCTCGGGTAAATTTGTAACCACAAGGCATCTCAAGGAAAGGCTGGAGAAGGAGCTGGAAGTCAATGTCGGACTTCTGGTTGAGTCCCTGGGCAGTACGGACGGCTATAAAGTATCCGGAAGAGGAGAACTGCACCTGTCCATACTGCTTGAAAATATGAGGAGAGAAGGCTACGAAATCGGCGTGTCCAAGCCGGAAGTCATCATGCATATTGAAGAAGGCAGAATGAAGGAGCCTATCGAACGGCTCATCGTGAGTACTCCGGAAGA
>JBBRXH010000072.1:0-7894 GCA_038248565.1 Peptostreptococcales bacterium
ACATAGGCATTGGATACTATATGAGCCAGCTGTGAAGTGAAAGCAATATTTTTATCATGCTGATCTGCTGTGGTAATGACAACTTTACCGAAACCCATCTTCAGTGCAAGATCCGCTATCATTTGTATGGCATCCTTTGGCGCTAATTCAGTTGGCGTGATGATAAAACTGGCTGAACTGAAAATCTGTGCATCGGCGTAGTCAAAACCTGAGAATTCTCGACCCGCCATAGGATGAGTGCCCAAATAAATGACATTCTGATCATATAACAGCCGATCTAGCATGGCTACGGGTCTTCGCTTTACGCCGCACACATCGCAAACGATGCTGCCTTTTTTAAATAATTCTGCATTTTGCCTTACAAAGGCAATTGTCTCATCAGGGTGAAGACAGACAAAAACAATGTCCGCTTCCCCAAGTTCAGCAGATGCAATTGAACGGTCAATAGCCCCTGAAAGGAGGGCTTTTGTTTGAGTTTGCGGGCCGGAATCAAGACCGAGAATTGTGTGGGCAGTGCCTATTTTAAGGGCTTTGCAGATTGATCCGCCAATAAGGCCAAGACCTATTACCGCTATATTCATACTACTATCTCCTATAAGGTCTTTTGCTCCATTTCACAAAGTCTTTTAATATCCGTCATTATTTTGTCAAACTCATTTGGTGTAACCGATTGTGCACCATCACAAAGAGCCTCAGATGGCATCGGATGTACTTCGATAATGAGACCATCCGCACCGGATACAACAGCGGCTTTGGCCATGGGTCTAACCAGCGCCGCAATACCAGTTGCATGGCTGGGATCAACGATTATAGGCAAATGGCTCAGCCGTTTAACAAGCGGCACCGCAGACATATCCAGTGTGTTTCTGGTGGCGGTTTCGAAGGTTCTTATGCCTCTTTCACAAAGGATCACATTGCTATTTCCGCCTGCCAGGACATATTCCGCGCTCATGAGCAGTTCTTCGATGGAGCTTGAATTCCCACGCTTAAGTAAAATCGGCTTATTGGACTTCCCAAGCTCGCGCAGCATTTCAAAGTTTTGCATATTGCGTGCACCCACCTGAATGATATCGACGTCATTAAAAAGGTCCAGATGGTTGATGCTGATGAGCTCTGTAACGATGGGCAGCCCGGTGACCTTTTTAGCTTCCAGCAGCATTTCTATCCCTTCAGCCTTGAGTCCCTGAAAGGCATAGGGCGACGTGCGGGGTTTGAAAGCACCGCCGCGCAGATATTTGGCTCCCGCTGTTTTGACGCGATGGGCGACTTCAATGATCTGCTCATAGGATTCTACGGAGCATGGCCCCGCTATTACACCAAACCTGCCGGCTCCAAAAGCGCCGTCACCGACAGCAATTTGGGCATCTTCAGCATGGAATTTTCTGTTGGCAAATTTGAAGGGTTCAGTGATCCTTTTGACATCCTCTACGAGTTCATTGGCTCTGAGAAGGTCTATATCCAGACTCAAGGTATCGCCGATGAGTCCAATGATAGTGGTGGTCTCACCCTTGCTATAATTGATATCCAGACCCTTTTGTCTAAAATTCTCTATAAAGGCATCCACCTTGACCTGGTCCGGATTTCTTTTTAATATGATGATCATTACTATAATCCTCCCGAATTTTTAAGCTTAATGCTATTATTATACAGCATTTTGCCTGACTTCGCTCAAAAATATCCTGATTGCAAGTCCGCTGGCTTTGATTTCTCAGTTTTTATCTTCATAATTTCCCATAAAACGCATCTCCGGCAGCTCTTCATAAAGCATAAAAAGAATAGATTTGATCTCTGCCGTGAAGACCGAGCCCGTAATGTCCATATAGAATCTATATTCCCATGGCTTTTCAGGCAGTGGAAGGGACTGAACATTGACCAGGTTTATTTCATAGTCTGCCGCAATGGATAGAATGCTGGACAGCGACCCGCTTTCGTGAGGCAATATAAAGCTTAAGGCAATTCGGTCCGCCCTTTCCGAGATGACCGGCTGTCTTGTAACGGTAATAAATCTTGTGCTATTGCACTGTTCATCGTTTAAATTCTCATCCAAAATGCAAAGTCCATAGATGGCAGCGGCACGGGATGAAGCGATAACGCCCAATTCCGGATCACCTTTTTCGGCGGCCTTCTGTGCCGCCACAGAGGTGTTGATATCGGGTATAATACTGTACCCATGCCTGCTGATATATGATGAACATTGGCCAAGAGCCTGGGGATGTGAGGTAACAGACCTAATCCCGCTTTTAGCCTCTGCTGTCAGGCCAAGCAGACAATGGCTTATTGGCATAGTTATGCTGTCCGAAATATAAAGCTTAAACTTCAATAGTCCTTCATAAACGTCTGTGACGATTCCTTCAGTCGTATTATCAATGGGAAGAACGCCCACCTCGCAGCTTCCGGATGCAACAGCTTCAAGTACGCCGGTGAAAGTATCATGGCTGATCAGGTTTCCCTCCGGATAGAAATATTCTGCTGCACTATGGGTATAAGATCCGGGCAGTCCGGCATAGGCAGCGTTGCTTACCTTGAGTTCAGAGCTTACCTCACAGCCGATGATTTCCTCTATAGGAACCTTTGCGCTCATGATTTCATATTGTCTCTCTCTGCTCTGGCGCATCAGCGTCTTATAGAGCAATCTCATCTTAGGCGCATTATTTTGTCCGGCCATAGCCATAACTTTTTGAAGGACCTGCTCTTCTCTTTCAGGATGATAAATAGCCTCTCCCTTTTCCCGTTTATAGTCGGCAATCTTTGAAACCGCCTCCATTCGATCATTATATAAAACCGTCATCTCCCTGTCGATTTCATCTATTTTATCCCGGAGCATGTCAAGTTCTGTCATAACCCGAACCCTCCAAAACCATGTCAGTCAAAACGATAGCCGCTGCCGCTTCCACTACAGGAACCGCTCTGAGCGCGATGCAAGGATCATGTCTGCCGCTCACACTAAGCTCTTCCTTTTTGCCCGTCCTCGTATTTAAGGTGAGTTGAGGCATTTCTATGGATGCCGTAGGCTTAAAAGCAGCCCTGAAAATAATTGGTGCTCCCGTGGTTATTCCACCGAGGCAACCTCCATTTCTGTTGGTTTCCGGATATATCTGATTATCTTTGAGGCAAAAGACATCATTGGCTGTAGAGCCAAGCATCTTCGCGATATTGAATCCTTCTCCGAATTCTACACCTTTTACGCCGGGAATCGCAAAAATGATAGCGGCGATCTTGCTCTCCACCGCTTCAAAAATAGGACTGCCAAGACCAGCTTTTATGCCAATCGCTGCACACTCCACAACACCACCGACAGAATCGCCCTCTGCTTTTCTTTTTAAAATTTCGGCTACTGCTTTTTTGCCCAGCTCATCATTCAAAAAAGCCAGTTCCTTTTTTGCCAGGCTCTCAAAAATCTCAAGATTGATTTGATTCTCGCTGAAGCTATCATCCTGAACTGGCCCCACACTCTTAAGATGTGCTCCGATATAGACTCCCTGATCTTTTAGAAATGTTTTGCATAGCGCTCCCGCAAAGACAAGGGGTGCGGTGAGTCTTCCGGAAAAGTGTCCGCCTCCACGCAGGTCGTTGAAGCCATTATAGCGCAGGGTGCCGGTAAAATCAGCATGGGAAGGTCTGGGAACTTCCAGAAGGGTCTGATAATCTGCTGAACGCGTATTGCTATTCTCGATGATACAGCAAATAGGTGCTCCCGTAGTTTTTCCGTTTAATAAACCGGCTAGGATTCTGCAGCTATCCTTTTCTTTTCTTGGCGAAGCAAGAATGCCCCCGGGTGCCCGTCTTGCCATTTCGGTTTCAATAAAAGCTTCATCCACCTTTATGCCGGCAGGGAATCCGTCCAGTACTACACCAACTGCTTCGCCGTGAGATTCTCCAAACAATGAAATTTTTAAACATTTACCTAATGTGGATCCCATTTGCTTCACCTCCAAGTTTTCTATAATCCTCAAAAAAATGCGGATAGGATTTTCTGATACAGTCAGAACCAAGTATGGTAACCGGTTCTTTGCAGCCGCAGGCCGCTGCAGATAAGGCCATCACTATGCGATGGTCGTTATAGCCGTTTGCCGTTCCCCCGATTAGCTGATCTTTTCCCTTTATAATCAGGCTGTCACAATCGACCTTGATATCAGCCCCAAGCAGGGCTAAAACCTCTGCAGTCGCCTGGAGACGATCGCTTTCCTTGAATCGTAATCTTCCCGCATTGGTTATTTCAGTTTTACCTTTTGCAAAGGCTGCAACCACAGACAGCACCGGAATGATATCCGGGATCTGGGCAGCATTTACGAGACTACCGGTAAGTTCTCCCCCCGAAGCCCTTACTCCTCCATCCTCTAATAATTCAACGGCAGCGCCAAATTTCCTTAAAATATCTACGACAGCAGCGTCACCCTGCTTTGAAGCGGGGTCCATACCATTAACGGTGACCGATCCCCCGAGTGCTCCTGCGCACAGCCAGACAGCAGCCTGGGACCAGTCCCCCTCTACAGTATACTGTGCCGGCAGATATGTCTGATTACCCTGAATTTTATAGCATCCAGGCTGCTCTTCAATACTAATCCCAAAACTATTCATGACAGAAAGGGTGATATCTACATAGCCCTTTGATTCAAAAGGTTCCTCGATGGTAATAGTGGAATCGCCATCACAAATCGGCAATGCTAATAACAGTCCTGTGATATATTGAGAGCTGACCGAACCTGGGATAGTGTAATGGCCACTCTTCAGTCTGCCTTCAATAACTAGTGGAAGGTTGGCATCAACCGGATGGCTCAAATGAATACCGTTCTCCGAAAGGGCGGTTAAATATGTTTGTAGGGGACGTTTTGGCAGCTTTCCTTCCCCGATAAATACAGCATTGACTCCCAGGGCAGAAGTAACGGGAATCATAAATCGCAATGTGGATCCGGATTCACCGCAGTTGATCCTAATGGCTTCACTCTGAAGTCCCTTCAAGGATTTTTTAATGCCCTCCACAATGATCGCATTCTCCTGAAAGATCACTTTAGCGCCTAAAGCTTTTAAAGCACCTGCAGTTGCCATAATATCATCAGAGAGCACGATATTTCCGATCCTGCTTTTACCCTCTGATAGGGCCGCACATATAAGAGCCCGATGAAGGACGCTTTTTGAGGGAACGGCATCAATCCTGCCGGTTAGAGTCTTAGGCGTGATATTAATATCCATGTTTTATTCCTCTATATATTCATTTTTATATCTTCAGGAGCAATTTCTTAAATTCCAAAACATCTATTGGGAAAATAATAGCGTTTCCGATAGATTTAAGCAGGATAAAACTGATGGTCTCACCGCTTATCTTCTTGTCCGCTAATAAGGCATTATAAATAAGTCCCATATCTTCATCTGCCTTTATTGGTAGCCCGTACTTCTTAAGAATCAAAACGATGTCCTCTATTGTCCCGCTGGCTGTTACACCCAGGGCTTCACCGATTTCTGCTGCGTAGACCATGCCAATGGCGACTGCCTGCCCGTGGGTATATTTTGTAAAGTTCCCGCATTTTTCTATGGCATGACCAAGGGTGTGCCCAAAATTGAGCAACATCCGCTCACCTTGGTCAAGCTCATCCTGACTGACGATTTTGTTTTTTATCTGAACGCATTCATATATAAGTTCTCTTACGTCTTCACTGTATTCTCCATAAAGTATCCGTTTATATAACTCTGCATTCCTGATGAGACCATATTTGATTGCCTCAGCCATACCATCGGCAAAAACCTTCGGCTTAAGTGACTTAAGCAGATTTGGATCGATGATCACCGCCGCCGGCTGATTAAAAAGTCCTATCAGGTTTTTACCATAAGCAGTATCAACTCCGGTTTTGCCGCCGACGGAGGAATCGATCTGGGCCAGCAAAGTGGTCGGAATCTGAATATATGGTACGCCTCGCAAATAGGTTCCAGCCGCAAATCCGGCCATGTCTCCTATAACGCCTCCCCCTAAGGCAACGATGACGTCTGTTCTTGTCACGCCCCAGTCGTGAAGAGCTTCATAGATTTTTTCGATGGTAGAAAGACGCTTATAGGTTTCTCCGGCAGCGACAATAATGCCATTTGTTTCATAATCGGAACTATTGAGAGCGGCTTCGAGCTCTCCACCATAAAGTGGATATACATTAGTATCCGTAATCACAAAAACTTTCCTGGCTTTACTGAACATTTTCACATAGCTGGCTATATCTTTATAGTCAGCCCCAATATCCACATTATAGCTGCCGCTTTTAACTTTTATCTTTATGGTCTTCATGGCTATTCTCCTTATTTCGTCACGATGGGGCAAGGGTAATTATAAAATGGTTCTGCCGACCGCCTCTGCCACCTTCTGCATCTTTGGCATCAGCAGGTCAAACTGCTCCGGCGTCAGGGACTGTGCGCCGTCAGACAAAGCGTTCTTGGGATCGTTATGCACTTCAATAATCAGTCCGTCTGCTCCAGCCGCTATTGCAGCTAAGGTAAGGGACTCCACCAGATAGGACAGGCCAGCCGCATGGGAAGGATCTATGACAACAGGCAGATGGCTCAATTTTTTTAGGATAGGAACCGCGCTGATATCCAGCGTGTTTCTCGTCTGAGTTTCAAAGGTCCTTATTCCCCGCTCACAAAGGATAACGTTTTCATTGCCGCCGCTCATGATATATTCGGCTGACATGAGCATTTCCTCTATTGTATTGGAAAACCCGCGTTTCAACAAGATGGGTTTTTTCAGCTGTCCCAGCAGTTTCAGCAGTTCATAGTTTTGCATGTTGCGCGAGCCCACCTGTATGATATCCACATAATCATTAAATAATTCGATATAGGACGGATTCGTTATTTCGGACACAATCGGAAGTCCGGTTTGCCTTCTGGCCATGTCAAGCAGCATCAGACCTTCAGATTTTAAGCCCTGAAAGGAATAAGGCGATGTTCTGGGCTTGAAGGCGCCTCCGCGCAGCAGCGTGGCACCCGACTTTTTGATTTCCCTGGCAATCAGGGCAATCTGGTCTTCTGATTCTACAGAACAGGGTCCTGCAATGACTGGAATTTTATTGCCGCCAAATTTAATTCCACTTACATCGACGATGGTATTCTCAGGATGAAATTTCCTGTTGGATTTTTTATAGGGTTCCTGGACAAGTATGACCTTGTCAACACAAGGCATCATGCTCAGCATATCCTTATCCAGTTCCGAGGTATCCCCGACAAGGCCGATAACCGTGGTCTCCGATCCATAAATCGGGCTTGCAATGACGCCGTGACTGGCAATCCACTCATTGAGCTCCATCACTTCTTCGTAAGCGACTCCTTTTTTTAGAACGATAATCATAGTCTCCATCCCTTTCCTTTTGTCAGCCGTACATTAGGACACTCTTTAATTACATTGTAATACAGCTGCTTCAAAAACACAAAAAAAGCTTCTCCCATACTTGGGGCGAAGCTTTAATACTTTAACTCTCGCGGTACCACCCAATTTTACAGTAAAACTACTGCATCTCAAACAGCGTACTATCATACACCTACCCCTCTAACGGTCGGCAGCCGGCAAGACCTACTGAATAATTTCAGCCCTGCAACTCACAAGGGAACTTCAGGAACAATCGTTTCACTACCGTCATTTCACCGCCGACGACTCTCTGTCGGGTTTTTACACCCGGGCACTTGGCCAAGCTTAAATTGAACTCTACTTCCTTGATCATAGTTTTGACTATAATAACATTCGTTCTAAGGATTGTCAATGCATTGTCTCGTAAAAAATAGGTTGAATGAAAAAGTAACTGCAATTAAAAAGCAGAAATAGGAAATGCGTTGGTAAATGCAAGGGTAGAACAAAATACAACGCATTTATCTTGTATTTTGATAGGGAAATTGATATAGTGACGGTGTAAAAGATAGGTAA
>JBBRXH010000073.1:0-7801 GCA_038248565.1 Peptostreptococcales bacterium
TGTACTAATCATTGATCAAAGCGTAATGGGCAGTTTAATACTCATTGCAGGCAATAACTTTAAAATGAGGCCCATTGGTCAAGCGGTCAAGACACCGCCCTTTCACGGCGGTAACCCGGGTTCGATTCCCGGTGGGGTCACCAATTTTCAAATTGCATATCTTATTTTGTAGGATGCGCAGAAAAAATCAATCAGTCCGTGAAACTACAAAGGAATGATTGATTTTGTCAAATGTATGCGCGCGTGGCGGAATTGGCAGACGCACTAGACTTAGGATCTAGCGGGAGACTGTGGGGGTTCAAGTCCCTCCGCGCGCACCAAAATTAAAAGAAGTCCATTTAAAGATGGGCTTCTTTTCTTTTTCCATACTTGGAGGGACTTGAACCCAAAAGGGCACGAGCTATAGCAAAACAGCTCTGTGAGCTGCTTTGCAGCGAGTGGTCCAAGAGTGCTGAATGAGCAATCGCTGGACGGCAGACTTTGGCGTAGACAAAGGCTGTGAAGTCCCTCCGCGCGCACCAAAATTAAAAGAAGTCCATTTAAAGATGGGCTTCTTTTCTTTTTCCATACTAGGAGGGACAATACGCCGTGAGTGGGGGAACTCAATCCAAAACAGAGGATAGAGTCTGCAGATTTTATTTATAAGCTTATTTCCAGAGAAAGGTATTGACGTATCATAAAAGGTAATGTAATATCTATATAGGTAATATAACACCTATTATTAGTTAGGAGGTAATGTTTTGAGTAAAATTGAATCAATGATAGACCAAAAATTTGTTTTTGGATCCGTCCAAATAGTAGCAAATAAGATGAACACTTTGTTAGAAAGACAACTTAAGGAATATGACATAACATCTAAACAATGGTTTCTTACGGTTGTTATAGAAAATTCCTTTGATAAGCCTCCAACCATAAAAGAAGCCGCTAAGGCAATGGGAAGTTCTCACCAGAATGTAAAGCAAGTAGCTTTAAAGCTTGAGCAAAAGGGAATGGTTAGTCTGGAAAAGGATAAAAAGGACGCTAGAGCTACTAGGATTAGACTGACGGATCAAAGTTATAAATTTGCTGAGATAATACAGGCAAAAGCTTCAATCTTTACAGAGGCTCTATTTATGGGGATTGGCGAGGATGAAATGTCAAAGACCAGAATGGTGCTTTATAGAATGATGTCTAATTTAGCTGCGATGGAACAAGGTGAGCAGGAGGATGATTAAGCGACTGAAAACAATGATTATTTCTGGCAGAAAGTATCAATACTCTATAAAAGTTAGGTTGCCGCGATGAGGAAATATAAATTATCCATAAATATTCTTGTTTTAACGATCATTGTTTTAGCTCTATCAACCTGTCTTTTTGGCCTATTTTCCAGTGGCGGCACCGGTGAATATGAATTTAAGTCCATTAATAATGAAACTGTAAAAATATTTGGTGAAGGTCTATATAAGAACGATTCAATATCTGTTGTGGCGCAAGGAAAAGCTTCTGATCTCATCACGCTTTTGCTGGGAATACCCCTTTTGATAGCTTCGCTCTATTTGACTACCAAGGGCTCTTTTAAAGGGCAACTACTGCTAACAGGGACGTTGGGATATTTTCTTTATACCTATATGTCGTACACGTTTTTATGGACGTATAATCCCTTGTTTATAGTGTATGTAACCCTTATGGCTGCAAGCTTGTATGCCTTTATCCTATGCTTAATGTCATTTGAAATTGAAAAAGTGCCTGCAATGTTCAACGATAAGCTGCCGACAAAATTTCTGGGTGGATTTCAATTGTTTGTGGGGCTTGCTATTGGGATGATGTGGATTGGGAAAATTGGACCATCAATATTTAATCAATCATATCCGTCTGGTTTGGAGCACTATACAACACTTGTTATTCAGGGCATGGATCTTGGCATAGTTGTGCCAGCAGCGATCCTTTCAGGAATACTCATGATCAAGCGAAAACCCTTCGGCTATTTACTCTCATCCGTAATAATCATAAAGGGAGTAACAATGCTAACAGCCATATCGGCTATGATTGTAAATATGGCGCTAAAAGGCGTTGATATGAATTTAGTGGAGATTCTTGTCTTTCCTATGTTTAACCTATTGGCAATAATATGCTTAATCTTATTGTTTAAAAACATAGATAAAAGCCCGGAGATTATTTGACAAAAACCTTAATGTTGGAGGAATTAAAATGAGGCAGGAGAAAATGCTCGGATTATATAGTTTATCAATAATAATTGCTGTATGTGCAGTATTTACATCCATAGGCGGGATATTCTTTGAAGGTGTATATAGAGATAATCAGCTAATTGTTTCAGTTATGAAGGCGAATGATATTGTAACTTTATTTATTGCAGTTCCAACGCTGCTTGCTTCGATATTTTGGGATAGCAAAGGCGCATACAAAGCAAGACTGATCTGGATTGGCACCCTTTTTTATATGATGTATAACTTTATGTTTTATCTGTACGGCGTTGCATTTAATAGTTTTTTCCTTTTATATGTTTTCTTATTCACAGCATCCGGTTACGCAATTATATTTGCATTTATGAAAACAGACATAAAGTCGATTGCAGATAGATTTTCAGCAAAAACACCGGTAAAAAGGATTAGTGGGTTTATGCTGTTTTTCTGCCTGCTGCTCGGGGGGCTTTGGATAGGGATGTCCATGTCGTATTTGTTTACAGGGCAAGTCCCGCAAACGGTTATTGATTCCGGGCACCCAACGGCAGTTGTATTTGCAACGGACCTATCTGTTTTAATTCCGGCTATAGCCTTAGGAGCAATACTTTTATGGAGAAAAAGTGCTTGGGGCTATATACTGTCCACAGTTATGATGGTGAAAGCAACAACCTATGGCACTGGTCTTATAATAATGGGATTTATTACATATATGGATATTGGAGTAAAAGATGCCATGCTCCCGTTATGGGCATTTCTTACGTTGGGCTGTATTCTATCGATGATTGGTTTATTTAGAAATATAGGGAATGACTATTAGATCGGAACATTATACAAATTTAGCAGAACTATTCCAAAAAGCCGCATACGAATCATCTGCGGCTTTTTGAGTGTTTAATGCCCCCTAATTATAGCTATGTTTCAATTACTGGTCTGAAATGAAGCGCGACAAAAAACTCACCAATAGGTGAGCTTTTTTATTCTGCGCCACATCCCACTCCTACTGTTAAAAAAGGCAGAAAGTGGGTATATGAAAACTTACAAAGCATACAATAATTGTTATAAAGTATTCCAAATGGAGGTCAAAAAATGAAAAGATATATTCCGGCAATTCTGGCATTAATGGTGGTAACTGGGCTTTTGGCTGGCTGTACTAAAACGGACACCATGCTGAAATCCAGTCGCGCTGCATTTATAAGCCTTATCTCGGCCCATACAGCCATAGTAAAGGACAATACCGCAGAAGATCACTATTACTATTTGAGTGTCGACGGTGAAACGACACTGAAGGTCAGCAATGATTATAATTTGACAGGCAGCGAGGACATCCTTCTCGAAACGCCACTAAAACCCTTCGTCGATGCCGGACTTGACGTTTCAAAGCTGACTTCTGACTACAAGGTTCAGGACGAAAAATTCTACTTGATTGGGGATTATGGCAATGGAACAGGAGCGAAAGACACGGTAGCTGATGCACTCTTCGAAAGTGTGGCCTTTAATCGCACAATGCTGACATATCACCTGAATCTCGACTATTGTGGAATATCAAACAGAGGCACAGAAAAGATTTCTTTCTTTGATAAGCTCTTCGGAAATAGCACACAACTGGAAGATCCCAAAGGCCTCGACCGCTTTGGAATCAGGCTTTCACAAGGCGGCAAATTCGAATACGCCAAGGACTACGTGAAAAATGACAAGGACATCGTATTTATGATTGCAGCAAAACCACTGGCGCAAATCGGTGTCGACGTGCGTAATGTGGATGGCTGGTTTTTTACGACTATGGAGGATCTGGACTGCAACGACACGGATGTTCTCCTTAAAACATATGATTTAAAATAGAAGTTTCAGACAAAAAAGCTCACCAATTGGTGAGCTTTTCATATATAATGAGAATGCATTTTGCAGTTTAGAAAGGAAGTACGAGAAATATGAAGAAACGTCTTAAAATAGTTTTGATAACGATTATATCACTCCTGATTCTATTGGCGGGTGCATTTCTTATCTATGCGTCTGATTATTACAGAGCCGATACTGCAGCGATTACGGCCATGCAAAGTCAAGATGACATTCTTGTTGAAGGGAACCTTACAATACTATCCTCTTCAGAAGCAAGCGATACGGCACTAATTTTTTATCCTGGTGCTAAGGTGGAGTATATAGCTTATATTCCAATTTTAGAAAAACTGCGACAGAAGGGTATTACCTGCGTGCTCATTAAAATGCCGTTCAATATGGCAATATTTGATCCCAATGCAGCGGACAAAGTTTTTAGTGAGCTACCCAATATTAAAAATTGGTATATAGGAGGTCACTCGATGGGCGGTGCAATGGCAAGCAGCTACGCAGCAAGTCACAAAGACAAGGTCAAAGGTCTGATTTTGCTTGGCGCATATATCTATGGCGACGTATCTTCGGAGAATGCCCTGACAGTTTATGGAACCCTGAATTCAAGCTTGGTAGAGCATATAAACTACACTGAGAATGTTGTGATCATTAAAGGGGGAAACCATGCTCAATTTGGCAATTATGGCGAACAAAGGGGAGATCCGCCTGCAACAATAAGCAGAGAAGAACAGCAGAATATAGCAGTTGAGGCAATATTAAATTTCATACAGAAACAATCAGAATAATCCTTGCCTATGGATTGGGGCCTCATAATAAAATGACCTAAACAAAAAAAGTAATTTTGTTTACTATTTGATATAATGGAACTAATAAAAATTCAATCTCAAAAGACTATAAAAGGAAGAGGAACTTATGAAAATCAAAAAACTTACTATTCTTTGGACGACAGACAATGCTGATACTGCTTTAAATATGCTTCTGATGTACACGCTGAAATCAAACTCAAATAATTGGTGGGAGGAATGCAATCTGATTACTTGGGGTCCATCAAACAAGCTGCTATGTGAAAATGATGAAGTTAAAGAATTAGTACTGCAGATTATGGATGCGGGCGTTAAAGTTTATGCTTGTCAGAGATGCGCAGAAAGA
Source organism: Peptostreptococcales bacterium (assembly GCA_038248565.1). GTDB lineage: Bacteria > Bacillota > Clostridia > Peptostreptococcales > Anaerovoracaceae > JBBRXH01. The sequence continues at coordinate 5,175 of JBBRXH010000073.1, forward strand.
TACGGCCTTGTTGAAAAGCTAGAAGAGATGGGGATTACAGTTAAATTGATGGGCGAGCCCTTGACTGGATATCTTCAGGATAGCGAATGTCGAGTCATAACACTATAAATAATAGCGGTATCGGGATAAGAGGTGGTATCATGTCTAATTTCTTTTCTTCAAATCTCAAAAGTGCCAAACCTTCAGCGGTGAAAGGCCAAGGGATTTATCTTTATGACGACAGCGGAAAGCAGTATATCGACGGGTGTTGCGGTGCCATGACAGCAAATTTAGGTCATTGCAATCCTGAGATTACCGAAAAAATCAAGAGACAACTTGACACACTTACATTTACCTATCGCTCCCAATTCACCAATGGCCCATTAGAAGAGCTATGCGCAAAAATTGCGGCTCTGGCGCCCGGCGATTTGGAGCAGGTCGTCCTCGCCAATAGCGGATCGGAAGCTACGGAAATGGCATTGAAATTGGCTTACAGCTATTGGAATATATCAGGAAAACCTACAAAGAAGCGCATTATTTCAAGCTGGTGCAGTTACCATGGGAGTACAATAGGTGCCTTGTCCATGACTGGCAATCCAGGGAGAAGAAGAGAATACCAGCAATATTTGTCGGACTATCCGATTCTGGAGCCTCCATTTTGCCACCGCTGCCCATATGAAAAGAATCAGTCAAACTGTCATCTGTTCTGTGCACACTATTTAGAAAAAATGATTCTTCGCATCGGGGCAGACAACATATCTGCCATCATTCTGGAGCCGATTGTCGGTGCGTCCGGTGCGGGGATCACACCTCCTGAAGGTTACCTTGAACTGATCAGTCAAATTTGTTCCGAAAACACTATTCTGCTGATTTTGGATGAAGTCATTACGGGATTTGGCAGGACCGGCAAAAATTTTGCCTCAGAGCATTGGGATATCACACCAGACATACTTGTTTTCGGGAAAGGTGTGAGCTGTGGGTATGGAGCGATTTCTGGCGTCATTGCCAGCAAAAGAATCCATGATACCTTTATTAGTGCCCATGCTGATTTCGGAACGGGTCACACATTCAGCGGGAATCCGCTGGCCGCTTCAAGCGCCAATGCGGTACTTGATTATATCATAGAGCATAAAATAACGGAGAAGGTTGAAGCTGCAGGACGTTATTTTTACGAAAAATTGAAGGATTTAAAAGCAAGCTCTCCGATCATCGACGATATTAGAGGCAAGGGGCTGCTCTGGGGTGTGGAACTGGTGCGAAATCAAGTGACCCATGAGCTGTTTGCGCCTGAAGATCAAGCTACTTCAAGGCTAGTCTCGATTTGTTTCGAGCAGGGTCTTCTGGTTTATCCAAGTGCTGGCTTTATCGATGGCACACACGGCGATTCCATTCTTCTTAGTCCACCCTTTATTATAACGCGGGAAGAGATAGACAGAATGTTTGAAATCCTGTCGGTTTCTATCAGCTCACTTCAAATGATGCTAACCACATAAATAAATTGAAAAATAATAAAACGATTCAGATATCATCACCTCCATACACCGGAGCAAAGCTTAATTTTCTGATTGAAAACTTCGACGAGCGGGAAGCGTTAGTCGAATTTATCAGAAAGACTTGTGATGAATTGCCGATGCAAAAAATTAATGATAAAAAGCGGATAAAAACCCGTAACGCAGCTGTAAAAGCATCGAAATAGTCGATTAAATACAGGACTTTGGGGAGATGCCTAAAAGGAAGTGCTGGGAGATCGCCCCAAACTGATTACTTTGAAGTATTTAAAAGACGGTTCCGGCGTTGGGGCGGCTATAGCTGCTGCTATGGCGACGAAAACACTCTAGCGCATTATGGTTAATCGCTTTCTTTAAATTTAATACACCGTTGATATTTAAAGATGTATAATAATCGTAAATCTCGGCATAGATACCAGAAAAGTATCAAGAGCATACTTGGAGCAAATAATATGGGGGAGCCATAATTGATGAAAAAAATAAAAGTATATCGGGCAGACGCATTCACTAAGGTTGCCTTTGGAGGAAATCCAGCAGGGGTGGTGCCTTATGCTGATGAATTGACAGAAGAAGAAATGCAGGCTATTGCGCGGGAAATGAACTGCTCTGAAACTGCCTTCGTATTGAAGAGCGAAAACCCGCAAGCGGATTTTCATCTGCGGTTTTTCACACCCAGTGAGGAAGTAGAACTGTGCGGACATGCCACTATCGCGGCCTTTCATGTGCTGGTGCATGAAGGGCTTATTGTACCTGAGTTCATTCAGCCTTCTGTCAAAGCAAGAGAAACAGTCGTGAAGCAGGAAACAAAAGCCGGGATTTTAAAGGTTCATATTCTTTGGAGCGAGAAGGGAGAAATTGAAGGGGTTATCATGGAGCAAGCTCTGCCTGAAATCCTAAGCACCCGAAACGACAGGGATATAGTAGCCGAGATCCTTGGCCTTGCAGTATCTGATATTGAATTGGAAGGCCTTCCCATGCAGATTGTATCTACAGGACTTCCGGATCTCATGGTACCAATAAAAAATTTGGCTGCTCTAAAAGCTGCCGCACCAAATTTTAAAAAACTTGCTGAGTATCAGCGAGCCCATGGCTTTATAAGTATTCATGCATTTACATTTGAGACTGAAAATTCTGAGAACA
>JBBRXH010000074.1:0-7757 GCA_038248565.1 Peptostreptococcales bacterium
ATGCGTGTCTTGAATACTAATTATGGACAGTCACAGCATGGAGTATTCACCAAGAGAACAGAGACGCTCACCAATGACTTCTTCGTGAATCTACTCGATATGAATACGACTTGGAAGCCACTTTCTGAAGTCGGAGACGTTTTCGAGGGTCGTGATCGCACATCGGGAGAACTCAAATGGACTGGAACCGGTGTTGATCTTATCTTCGGTTCAAACTCCCAGCTTCGTACCATTGCGGAGGTCTATGCATGTGATGATTCTCAGGAAAAATTTATACATGACTTCGTGGCAGCTTGGAATAAGGTAATGAATGCAGATCGCTTCGACCTTGACTGATTGACTAAACCAATCACGAAAACTTATTTTCACTATAGGGCAGAGATCCTGCCCTATAGTTCTTATTCAACTGATTCCCAGAAAAATGAAAGGGCGTCCTGAAACAGGATTTCTTTATCTGGGCTATGACAAATTAAATGATTTGAATTTTCGTAAAACTTTAACTGCTTTATAGGGGATGAAACTGAATCAAAAACATATTCAGCGCTTCTATATTGAACCGTATCGTCAAGCAAGCCCTGTGCAATAAAAATGGGACGGTCTATGAGGGGAAGTATTTTTTTGGTCTGCGTCAAAAGATGCTTAAAATTGTATAGGGCTACAAAGGGGTATTGAAAAACTGATTTTAAATAGTATTTAAAATAGCTGTTTTTCTTTGATTTTAGATCGCTGAACAGATTGTTAAAGATTCTGCCTATATCCCAGTAATAAACAGGCATATTCAGCGTAGCCAGGGCATGAATGGGATGCTTTATCGCAAGGTTTAGAGCGATTAGACCTCCCATGGAAAAACCGATGATGATTATTTTGTCACATTGATTTTTAAGTTGAATAAGATCATCTTCAGCGGATCCTATCCAGTCGGAATAATTCGCAAAGTACAGATCCCGCCTTCTTCCGGTGTGCCCCTTTAATTCCGGGCACATGACCAAATAACCTTTTCCCTGCAAATACTCCTGAAAGGGTTTTACTTCACGGGTACTTCCACCAAAGCCGTGTATGATTAAAAAACCTATATTTTTGCTCATTTCCTTCAATTCCTTTTTGTCAGTTTGTCATATTTATTATAACATGCTCCATGGGATTTAGTTCAATAACACAGTGAAACCCTGATATAATAAGATATACGAAATCCAGATATCAGAATGTGCAAATTTCGAAAAATCATTTGAGAAGGCAGTATAAAATCTAAATAACTTTAATTATATGATCTGTATAGTCTTCAACCTCAGAGCTATTGATATTTCAACAGTTAAATCTTGCATGAGTTGGCAGGGCCCTATTTGTTTTTCTATGAAAACAAGGGGCCTTATGTTATAATTAACTTATAAATGGCTTAAAACCATTAAAAAGATATGGAGATTTTGCTGATGCCAACTGAATTTGAGTCAAAGGCTTTAGATGCAAATTTAGAGCAAACGAGGACTGCGGAAATAAAGATTCCCAGTAGGCATAGTTGGTTTGCAGCATTGTCCGAAGATCACTGGGGTATCCACAAACGAACAGAGGAGTTTGTGCAGGAATATAATCATCCCTATGTCAATTACAGCTATATTATCGAGAACCTTCATAGCATAAGTTTGACTGATCTTTGGTTTTACAATTCATTAAAAGATTCAGAGGAGGCTCTGTTTTTTCTAGCCGGACTATTTGAGGAACTTCTGGGGAAAAAACTGGAGGAAAAGCAGCAGGAACAATTGATCCTGACTCTTTTTAAATTTACAGATAAACTTGTGCATGAGGAGGGTTTCCCTCTCCCCGTGATTCAAAAATGCATCCGTTTAATAAAACAGGGGCTTAAAGATCATGAAATGATTTATCTGCGCAACTCCAGCTACTTTCGCACCTATTTTGCGGAGCTAGCGGCACATTCTGAATTTAAGATAGAGATATTCGCTCTGACACGGCTTATCTTAGTGCGCAGTTGTGAGTACTGGCGTGAAACCACATCAGCGGAAGAATGGCTGGCAACGAGGAAGGAACTCTTACAGCCGATTTACCAGGACAAAATCAGGCTGATCAGCCATGATTTTTTTACAGCCCTTAAAGCAAACATTGAAAATTCAAAGACCTGGGAAGAGCTGGAATCCAACTTGTTTTTCAACGATATTGCCAATCACTTTCGCAGGTTCAGCGACGAATTCAAACTGCCCATAGAAAAGATTCATTACCTGTTTTATATTATGCAAGTTCCCGGAATGCTGCATCTGCAAAACCACATTTTATATGATATGAATCGACTGCTGAAGGATGCCTTGGCAGATATGACCGGTGAAGAGACTTATTCCTTCATTGATACCCTATTTGAGCTTTTTGCCGAACTCAAGGAGAAACATACCGGGACCATATTGGACTGTCTGCTGACCCTCGGCAAAGAAATTGCCTCCGCAAACGACCAAAAAATCATCTCCTATTTCACAGACAGACTTATCGCCTTTGGTTTTATTTGTCCCGGGGATCCGGAAATAAACAGCGATTGGCAGATCAAAGTCGATATCAATCATGTAAAAAATATCAGGATCTGGTTAGAGCTGATAGAGCACTCTCCGCTTGGATTCAAAAAGCTGCTGTCGGCCCTTGTGGTCAATCTCAAATTAGGGGGTATCTTTATATCCGATACGGATCTGTTTCAAAGAGATATCACTAAATTGCTTAATTCCGATATCGATCCAGTTTATAAGCAGGTCAAACAGCTGGCCAAGTTTTTCCCCGTTTATTTTGGTGAAATCGGTGCCGAAGGCAAGCTGAGGGAAGCGACTACAGCCATAGATGAATTGTCCAGACGAAAGGATGTGCTCATTCATTTTGTCCGTAAACAAATCCATACAGAGAGCAACAATACGCAAATAAGACTAATCGAGAGTGTCATGGACTATTGGTACAATGGAGACCGTAAGCTGCTTCTGCCTCTCATCCCAAAGGATGTGGCGGATTCACTGGATCAAAGCCAAGAGTATTATCAGGAAATTCACGAACTCACATTGCAAATATGCAAAAATTTTCAGGTAGACGGTGAGGGACTCCTTACTTTGCCGGTGGAAGTTGTTTTGGAGTGGCTTTCGGCACTTGAGTATAAAAACGAAAGGGACAAAAAGCGGCTGCAATATCTGCTTGAAATTCATGATCTGTTGCAGACAAAATATTCCCTGGAATCCGGTGATATATTAAAAACACTCAATAGCAGCAGATTTTTTGGGCTGCCGGACATCGAGAGCCTGGGGAAGTCTCTTGAAGATAGTGATTTCAAAGGAGCGTTAGGGAAAATATTTAAAATTATTTATAGCCTTAAGGTAGTCATACTAGATCAGAATGAGAGCATCCCTCTGGAAACGATCTATTACAAACGCCATATTGCTATCGGCATCCCATCAATGTACGGTCAGTACAAAGAACCGAAATTCGAAGCGCTGGGTATCATATACCGGCTTGAAAAGGTAGCATCCAGCCTGATGGATGAGCTAATGGGAAAACTTAAACTGGACTATATTACGGTAAAGTCGCTGAACCGGATTTATGATATCCTGCATCTGTTCAAAACAGGTTTGGAACTGGATGGTATAGAAAATCAGAATTTCACCTCTAATTTGGAGATGCTGTCTTTTAGCCTAAAATCCCCAAGCTTCAGTTTGGGTCAGTACGTCAACATTTTTCAATTTATGGCACAAAACATTAAGGAGATCATCAATGAATATTTTCTGCGGGTTTATGATGAGACACTGGAAATCGTCGTGCCTCAAATATTTAAAGAGGATAAGGACAATGTACTGCCTAAGTCGGAGCAGTTCTACCGGGAAATCATGTCCTCGGCATTCCTGATTCAGCAACTGGACCAGTTTGTAACAGACTGCATAATCAAACTCCAAAACCTGATGGATAATTATACTGAAAAGCATATAAACAGCATGATGCACTACAATCCAGATCTTACACTTAGCCCTTTCAACAAGGTGACGCCTGAGATGGATAACCGCGTATTTTTAAGCGCTAAAGCCTATTATCTCAAAAAAATGACATCCTATAAATTCCCGATTCCGCCTGGTTTCGTGCTGACCACTGAGGTCTTCAGACACCGTGAGACAGTATTTGAGCACCCTTTCATGAGTCTGGAACTGGAGAAGATCATCCTGCGAAACGTGACAGAGATCGAACGTCTTTCAAAGCTTAAATTTGGAAGCGTCAAGGGTCCGCTGCTGCTTTCTGTCCGCTCCGGGACTGCTATATCCCTTCCGGGAGCTATGAGTACCTTTTTAAATGTGGGCATGAATGATGAGATTGCTGAAGCCATGGGAAAGAATCCTGAAACGGCTTGGATGGGTTGGGACTCTTATAGGCGCTTTATTCAAAGCTGGGGAATGTCAAACGGCATCAACCGCGTTGTTTTTGACAATATCATGAGTACATATAAACAAAAGTACAGTGTGCTTAAAAAAACCGGTTTTGAAGCCCGTCAAATGAAGGAAATAGCCTATGACTATAAAAAAGCACTGGAAGAGCGGGATGTGCCCTTTAGTCAGGACACCAATATCCAGTTGCGCCAGGCAATCTTAAATGTTATGGATTCCTGGGATTCTCTGAGAGCCCAGTCCTATCGAAAATACCTGCAGATAGCAGACGAATGGGGCACGGCTGTCATTGTCCAAAAGATGGTCATGGGAAACCGTTCCAAGCGATCGGGATCCGGCGTACTGTTTACCCATAATCCTAAGCTTAACAAGCCGGGAATCAATCTTTATGGCGACTATACACTATGCAGCCAGGGAGAGGATATCGTCGCAGGGCTGGTGCATACTTTGCCCATATCGGACAGCCAATGGGAAAAAGGGGATTCTGATAAGGAGTCGTCCTTGCAAACTGCCTATCCGGCACTCTTCCTTACGCTGGAGCACTATGCCACAGAACTCATCGAACGCTATGGCTTCAACAATCAGGAAATTGAATTTACTTTTGAATCTGAAATGCCGGAGGATCTTTACATCCTGCAGATCAGAGAACAGATCATAAATGACAGGGATATGATTTCCATGTTCCGAATCCCGAAAGACGAGATGAAATTGGCCGGCAGAGGCATCGCCATAGATGGAGGCTGTTTGAGCGGCATCGTCAGTTTTTCCATGGCGGATATTCTGAACAATAGAAAGCTTTATCCCGAGAAACATCACATCCTGATAAGGCCGGATACCGTGCCTGATGATATTCCAATCATCTTTCTCTGCGATGGTCTTGTTACAAGCCGTGGCGGAGTGACATCCCATGCTGCGGTGACCGCGGCTAAACTGGGCAAAGTTTGCATCGTCAACTGCAAGGAACTTAGCGTTAACGACACGGAGCTTAGCTGCACGATCAACGGACAATACATACGCTCCGGCGATGCCATCTCCATTGATGGCAAAACGGGTAATGTTTTTATGGGGAGCTATCCCATCGATTATCTGAAGAACTGATGAAAAAGAGAGGTGTTTTAAATGAAGCAGTATTTAAAGAGTAAAAAGATTTTGGGGATCAATGGGATTGGTAGAATCGGGAAACTTACATTCTGGAACCAATTGTATTTGGGTCATTTCGATGGATTCGTCCTTAATACCGGCAGAAAGGTTGGTAAATCCCTCGAAGATATCGTCGATTTTCTTATCACTGACTCAACCTATGGCACGATCGATAATTTTCTTTATGGCTACACAGGGAAAACCTGCAAGGTTGAGATTGCAGATCGGGAAAATGGTATATTTGAGATCAACGGTATACCAACCCGTATTCTATGGAATGCCAGAAATCCACGGGATATCAACTGGGCCAAGCATGGCGTTCAGCTTGTAGTTGAGTGCACCGGGGCTTATAATGACCCAACGGTACCGGCAGATGACCCAAAAGGCAGCGTGCGGGGACATCTGGAGGCAGGTGCGGTAAAAGTGTTGGTCAGCGCACCTTTTAAGATCAAGGATGATTCCCAGAAAATGCCCCTGGACAGCGGGATGTTCGTTTATGGTATCAATCACATGAAGTATGAACCGGACGTGCATCATATCATCTCTGCAGCCAGCTGCACGACGACAGGGCTTGCCCATATGATAAAGCCCCTGCTTGAAACCAAGGAGACGGCGGAAATCGTTACAGCTTCAATGTCCACAGTGCATGCCGCCACAAACAACCAACACATTCTAGATGCAGTCCCAAAGTCCGGCGATTCGGATCTTAGACGAAATAGGTCGGTTTTTAATAATATAATTCCGACTACAACAGGAGCCGCAATCGCGCTGGAGGAGATATTACCGGAAATCCGCGAAATCGGGTTCATGGCAGATTCCGTCCGTGTACCGATTAACACAGCGTCCTTCCTGACGCTCAATGTGACCTTTAATACAAAGTTAAGCGAAATGGGAGATCCCGTGATCAGCAGGGATTTTATCAATGAAATCTATCGTAAGGCATCTCTCGGAGCCCAGAAGGATATGCTGGTGTTCAGTGAGAAACAAAACGTCTCTTCTGATATGATCGGCTATAGGGCCGCAATCATTATAGAAGGGGTGGAAACCCATACCAGGACAGGATTTTTGCCGGTGTATGCCAAGACACTCAGGGAATATGGCATCGAAAGCGCTCAGGATATCAACATCCCGGTGACCCATGCCAAGATATCAGGCTGGTACGACAATGAACTTGGCAGTTATGTGAATTTTCTCAGCAAACTCATTATTTATGTGGATCAAAACATGGCGTAGTAGGGGTAGAAGATTATGAAGAGGCTTACGGTAGGATTGTTCAATGATTCCTTTCCTCCCACCGTTGACGGAGTATCTATTGTTGCTTTAAACTATGCCGGGAAAATTCAGGAGAAGTATGGGGACGTTGTAGTGGCTACCCCTGATTATCCGGAGGTCACCGATGAGTATCCCTTTGAAGTCGTTAGGTATCCAAGCGTCACTGTCAGTAAAAAACTGGAATATAGAGTTGGAAATCCGGTAACCTACTCCACAATCTCAAAACTTAAAACCAGGAATATAGATATTATCCACACGCACTGTCCCTTCTCTTCAACACTGCTGGCAAGAATTCTGCGCTATCAGATAAAGGTCCCCATCGTTCTGACCTATCATACGAAGTTTGAAATCGAGTTTGAAAAAAGAATAGACTCTGATTTTCTGCGTGAAAAATTGGCTAAGGCTGTCTTGGCCAATATCAAGGCCTGCGATGAAGTTTGGACAGTATCCGAAGGGGCAAAGGAAAGCTTGAGAAAGCTAGGATACACAGGGGACTGCCTCGTCATGGAGAATGGAACCGACTTTACGCGAGGCAAATCCTCAAAGGAAGATTGCGGGAAACTTCTAAAAAAGCTAAATATAAAGAATGGAATACCGACATTTCTTTATGTTGGCAGGATGATGTGGTACAAAGGAATAAAATTAACCGTTGATGCTCTGAAAAAAGTAAAAGACCAAGGGATAGACTTTAAGATGATCTTTGTCGGTGAGGGGCCGGAGAAAATGGAAATCATGGCCTATGTCAGAGCCTGCAAGATGGGGGATAGATGTATTTTCACGGGGGCCATAAACGATAGAGAAGACCTGAAGGTCTATTTTTCCATTGCTAATCTGTTCCTATTTCCATCTACCTTTGACACTAATGGCATCGTAGTGCGGGAAGCAGCAGCCTGCTCATGCCCAAGCCTTTTAATAGAAGGCAGCTGTGCTGCGGAAGGTATTATC
>JBBRXH010000075.1:0-7714 GCA_038248565.1 Peptostreptococcales bacterium
CCTGGTGGCTTCAAAAGAGGCTGATTACGGCTGGCATGAGACCCATCAACAATATCGTCGACGTAACAAATTATGTTATGCTGGAGTACGGGCAGCCTATACATGCCTTTGACCTTAGGATGATTGAAGGAGATAAAATCATCGTAGATACCGCTGCTCACGGCCAAGTATTTACGACTCTGGATGGCTCGGAGCGCAAACTGACGGAAAGCACGCTGATGATCAATGATGGCTTAAAAGCGATAGCTATTGCTGGCATTATGGGGGGCCTCAACTCTGAGATACTTCCCGATACCAGCCGCATCCTGATCGAATCCGCCAACTTCAACGGCGATAACATCAGAAGCTCTTCAAAGAAGCTTGGACTCAGAACCGAAGCTTCTTCCAGATTTGAAAAAGGCATCGATGCCAACCTTTGTGCCTCAGCCTGCGATCGTGTCTGCAGCCTAATCGAAGAAATTGGCGCAGGCGTCGTCGTCAAAGGCGCGGTGGATGACTACGCGAGTATTCAGTTGCCGAGGACCACCGCCATAAGGACGGACCGGGTCAATGCCCTTTTAGGCATCGATCTTTCCCAAAAGGAAATGGAGAAAATTCTTCAAAGTCTTGAAATGAAGACGGAAAGCAGCCCGGGTATTATAAAGGTGACACCGCCGACGGTAAGACAGGATTTATCCGCTGAAATCGATTTTGTAGAGGAAATCGCCAGAATTTACGGTTATGACTTCCTGCCGACGACCCTGCCAAAAAGCAATTTGATTGCCCGGAAATCGGACAGACAAATCTTAAGGGATCTCACTAGGGATAGCCTTGTTTCCCTGGGTATGAACGAAATACAGACTTACTCCTTCGCCAATCCAAAAGGACTTGATAATTTAAATATTCCGGCTGAAGGGCTGCTGAGAAACTACGTCAAACTGCTGAATCCCCTCGGAGAAGACAGCGGAATGATGCGTACAAGCCTGGCGCCAAATATGATGGAAGTGCTTGGCAGAAACTATGCGCGATCGATCACCAAGGTCAAGGCCTTTGAGATCGGAAACGTGTTTTTGAATTTCGAAAACAACCCGGAGGATTTGCCAAGCGAATGTGAATTTCTTGCCCTTGCCCTATACGGTGAAGGGGAGAGCTTTTTCACCTTAAAAGGCGTCCTGTGCGAACTGTTCAGCAAGCTTGGCGTCAGGGATATCAGCTTTTTGCCAAAGGAAAACTATCCCCAGTTTCATTTCGGACGCTGCGCCAATATCCTTTGCGGCGGAATCCAGCTTGGGATTATGGGCGAAGTGCATCCGGATGTGACAGAGCGCTACAATATTGATACTAGGGTCTATAGCTGTGAACTGGATCTGGATAAGCTGTTTTCTCTGGCTGACATCGAGCGGCTATATTCGCCGCTGCCTAAATATCCCGCCGTGAACAGGGACATTGCCCTGCTGGTCAGTGAGGATGTTTTAGCCTCAGATATAGAGCGTATCATTAGGGAAAGCGCCGGAGATATCCTCGAGAAAGTCGAGCTTTTTGACGTCTATCGGGGCAAACAAGTCAAGGAAGGGTATAAGAGCGCAGCATTTACGCTTACCTATAGAGATCTCACAAAAACGCTGACAGATGAAGCAGTAGTCAAGGTTCACCAGAAAGTTCTGGATGCCTTAAAGGCGGAGATCAATGCGGTACTTAGAGAAGTTTAAAGAAGTTAAACAATAACGGTATCATAAAAGTATCAGAAGGAGGATGAAATGGAAGACAAAATCAAGGTAAGTGTAAAGATATACGGCCAGGACTATGTGCTATCCGGGGATTCGACCAGGGATCAGATACGCAAGGTTTCAGATTATGTGGATGCGAAAATGCAGGAAATATCACTGGGTCTGCCTTCCGGACCTTTATCATCTCTGGCAGTGCTGACAGCGGTCAATATTGCAGACGAATTTTTTAGAACTAAGGACAGTATAGAAGACTACCGCAAGGAGAATCAGCGATTATCAAAGGACGCCCAACATTATGTCCAGCTTTGGGATGAAGCAAAAAACAGCTTTATTCAATATAAGGAAGATGCCCATGCCAGCATCGAACAGAGTCTTGCAGGCAAAAGACTGCTGGAAGAAAAAGACTTGACAATAAAACAGCTTTCCACGGAGAACGACAGTCTTCTGAATAAATATCAGGCACTGGCGCTTAAAAGTGAAGACCTGCTCAATCGACTCAAGGCCCAGGAAGATACCAAAGAATCCTCTTCTTCGGAGATGCGTGAGCTGACAGAAAGATGCAAGGAAATGGAGAATAGCTTCTTTGATCTGCAGATGGAAAACATCCAGCTTAAAGGAGAAATCGACCGTTATAAAAAAATGATGGATTAGGAACAGACCATGAACGACAAGACCTTTCGCGTACTTGATTATTATAAAATAATTGAATTTCTTAAGAATGAGGCAGCCTCGCAGATGGCAAAGGATCTTATAGCAGATCTTCTGCCCTCGGTCATGCCCCATCAGATTATAGAAATGCAGGCAGAAACCACGGAAGCGGTTTCTGTCATTATGCATAAGGGCGCTTTGCCTTTAGGCGCCTTTTATGATATCAAAGATTCGGTCATCAAGGCTGAAAAAGGCGGCACTTTAAGTATGAAGCAGCTTCTCGCGATTCTATACAATCTTCAGATCGCCAGAAATGCAGTGAGTTATTTGAAAATAGATTTACCCCAGCTTAGCATAATACCCGAAATAGCTAGGTTACTGGTGATTCAAAAAAAACTGGAGGAGCATATAGACAGGTGCATCTTATCTGAAGACGAGGTAGCTGACAGCGCAAGTACGATGCTCCGGGATACCAGACGAAAAATCCAGAGGCAAAATGAGGCTATCAGAAATAAAATGAGCAGTATACTTGGGTCAAGCAACAGTAGAGTAATGCTGCAGGATGCACTTTTTACAATGCGTCAGGGCCGCTATGTCATTCCCGTCAAACAGGAATATAAGAAAAATTTCCCCGGTATTATACATGATCAATCGGCCACAGGGGCTACTCTATTTATTGAACCTCAGGTTATCGTGACCCTCAACAACGAGCTGAGAGAACTGGAACTCAGAGAAAAGGCAGAAATCGAACGCATACTTTTGGAGCTTTCTGCCGAAGTGGGAGAGGTTTCCAGGGATTTATTATCCAATCAGGAACTGCTGATCCGGCTGGATTTCATCTTTGCAAAAGGAAAATACTCAGTAAAACACAAGTCAGTAGAGCCAATCATAAACGAAAAAGGATATTTGAACATCAGGGGTGGCCGCCATCCGCTCATCGACAAGGATCAAGTGGTCCCCATCAATATAGGATTAGGCAAGAGCTACGACACGCTGGTTATCACAGGTCCAAATACCGGAGGCAAAACTGTCACTTTAAAAACTGTAGGATTGTTTCTTCTGATGGGCCAATCCGGACTTCATGTCCCGGCCAATGACGGCACGGAGCTGCCGGTTTTTAAAAGACTATTTGCCGATATCGGAGATGAGCAAAGCATCGAGCAGAGCCTCAGCACATTTTCGTCTCATATGAGCAATATCGTTCCCATTGTCCGGGAATCGGACAAAAATACCCTGGTGCTGCTGGATGAGCTGGGTGCAGGCACAGATCCCACCGAGGGCGCAGCCCTTGCCATAGCGATTTTGGATCATCTCTATAAAAGAGGAACCAAAACTCTGGCAACGACCCACTATACGGAGCTAAAAAAATATGCTATCGCCACCCCGGGCGTGGAAAATGCCTCAGTGGAGTTTAGCCTGGAGACCCTCAGCCCAACCTACCGGCTTACAATAGGTATTCCCGGAAGATCCAATGCATTTGAAATATCAAAAAAACTGGGTCTTACAGAAGCCATCATCGACAGAGCCCGAAACCTTATAGGGCAGGATGATCTGCATTTCGAGGATGTTCTCGTCAATATAGAAAAAGACAGAAAAGCAGCTGAGGCAGAACGGGATGAAGCAATCATAATTAACCTTCAAATGAAAAAAATGAAGGAAGAGTTAGATAAGCAAAAGGCAAAAATGGATATCCAAAAGGAAAAGATCCTCAGTTCTGCTAAGGACGAAGCAAGAGAGCTTGTTAAAGAAGCTAAGGATTTCTCCGATGGTGTCCAAAAAGAACTTAGGGCCCTTGAGAAAATCGGCGATTCCTCAGATAGAAATAAACAGCAGGAAGATATCAGAAAACGCATCAAACTTGCTTCAGAGAAACATCAGGTCAAACTGCAAAGAAGCTTTAACCATAAGCCGGTCAAGGCCGGGGAGCTTAAACTTGGAGATAGAGTCAAAGTGCTCAGCCTGGATCAGGATGGCAATCTCATGACCTTACCGGATGATCGGGGCGAAGTTATGGTTCAGGTAGGACTATTAAAAATCAGCGTCCACTTGGATAATATAGCCCGGATATCAGAGGGCAACACGAAAGCGGAGATTGAAAAAGGGCGCTATGGGGAGCTTTACCGCAGCAAATCCCAAAGTATCTCAACCAGCATCAGCGTAAGAGGCATGCCCCTCGAGGAAGCCTATATGGAAGTGGATAAGTATCTGGATGACGCCTTCATGGCAGGTTTAAAGGATGTGACCATCATCCATGGCAGAGGAGAAGGTATTTTGCGGGCCGGGCTTCAGCAGATGTTCAAAAAGCACAAGCACATTGAGAGCTATCGCAAGGGGAATTACAATGAAGGTGGCGACGGCGTCACCATAGTATACTTAAAATAGGGGAGCTAACATGGAAAACCAACTTATAAAGGTAGACATTTATAACAAACAGATCGGCACCGGTACTAAGCAATCGCTGCATCAGAAGGCCGTTTTACATCGTGCTTTTTCGATTTTCATTTTTTCGGGAACGAAAATGCTGATTCAGAAACGCGCTTTCGACAAATATCACTCCGGCGGTCTTTGGGCCAATACCTGCTGCTCCCATCCCAGAGATGGAGAAGAAACCATTGGCGCAGCCGAACGCAGACTGATGGAAGAAGTAGGGCTGACGGCCCATATCAGAGAGGAATTCTCTTTCGTTTACTATTATAAATT
Organism: Peptostreptococcales bacterium; assembly: GCA_038248565.1. Taxonomy (GTDB): domain Bacteria; phylum Bacillota; class Clostridia; order Peptostreptococcales; family Anaerovoracaceae; genus JBBRXH01. Next base: position 5,055 of record JBBRXH010000075.1, read on the forward strand.
CGCTGACGAACTCTATGAATATGAATATGACCATGTCTTCATCGGAGAATACCCTCTGTCAGAGGATGGAAAAGACAGCATAGATATCAGCAGGCTAAAACCTAATCCGGATGAGATCGCCAAACTGGAGTTTATTGAATTTGAGGAGCTTGAAAAGCAAATGCTTGAAACTCCGGAAAAGTTTGCCCCCTGGTTTCTCATCTCTGCGCCAAAAGTTCTGAAAATCATCAGGGATTTTTGATATGTATATGATAAGCGCATGCCTTTTAGGCGTTAACTGTAAATATAACGGCAGTAATAATGAACATGAAGGTGTTAGAGCCCTCGCCCTGGATAAAGATTATATTCTGGTATGTCCCGAGGTTCTGGCAGGATTTTCGTCTCCGAGGCCGCCTGCCGAAATCCGTGAAGGCAGGGTTTATAATAACCTTGGAATTGACTTAACGGAAGGCTTTATAAAAGGGGCGGAAATGTCCTATGATCTTGCCCTTAAGAAGGCTGAAGAGCTGAATCAGCCCATCGAAATGGCCATACTAAAAGCAAAGAGCCCGTCCTGCGGCTGCGGAAAAATCTATGATGGATCATTTTCCCACATAGTTATGGAGGGTGATGGCATCACCGCCGCTTTTTTAAAGACTAAAGGCATCCCCGTTTTAACAGAAGAGGATTTATAGAGAAATTAGACCCAAGGAGGATCATATGATAGATTTTAAAAAGGATATTGCCCTAATACTCAGTGAGACTATAGAGGGCCTGACAAAATCGGAAATAGAGAGCATGATTGAAATTCCAGGGGACAGCAAGATGGGAGATTATGCATTTCCCTGCTTTCGTCTGGCAAAAGCTTTAAGAAAAGCCCCTCCGGTTATCGCTTCGGAAATAGCGGAAAAGCTTTCAGGCAATGGGCTTTTTGCCACTGTGACAAGCGTCAACGCCTATGTGAACATGTTTCTCAATAAAGAGCTTTTTACAAAGGCAGTATTGACTGATGCAGCTGAGATGAAGGAGACTTACGGCAGCACCAACGTGGGGCAAAACAGAAAAGTCATCGTTGAGTTCTCCTCGCCAAATATCGCAAAGCCCTTCCACATTGGACATATCAGAAGCACAGTGATTGGGAATTCCATCTACAAGCTTTACCATTTCCTGGGTTATGACACAGTTCGTATCAATCATCTGGGCGATTATGGCACCCAGTTCGGCAAAATGATCGTGGCCTACAGAAAATGGGGCAGCAGGGAAGAAGTGGAAAAAGAGCCGATTAAAAGCCTGCTGAGTTATTATGTTAAATTTCACGAGGAAGCCGAGGCACATCCGGAGCTGGAAGATGAAGCCAGAGCTGTCTTTACTCAGCTTGAAAACGGTTCCCGGGAGGAATATGAACTCTGGAAATGGTTCAGAGAAGTCAGCCTGATGGAGTTTAGCCGCGTTTATGATATGCTTGGCATCGATTTTGATTCCTACGCTGGGGAAAGCTTCTATTCCGATAAATTGTGCAAGGTCATCGATATTCTGAAAGAAAAAAATCTTCTGGTCGCTTCTGAAGGGGCACAGATTGTGGATCTTGAAGCCTACAATATGCCTCCGGCCCTCATAATGAAACAGGATGGCTCGACACTCTATATCACAAGAGATATCGCCGCTGCCGTTTATAGAAAAGAAACCTATGATTTTTATAAAAATATCTACGTGGTGGCATCCCAACAGAATCTGCATTTCCAGCAGTGGATCAAGGTCATTGAGCTTATGGGCTATGACTGGTCAAAACAGTGCATACACATACCTTTCGGGCTGGTCAGCCTGGAGGAAGGGGCTATTATGTCCACAAGAAAAGGCAAAGTTGTCTATCTGGAAGAGGTTTTGAGAAGAGCGGTTGATCAGACGCGAGATATCATCCGGGAAAAAAATGTCAATGCTGAGGATGTGGATATAATCTCAAAACAGGTCGGTATCGGCGCAGTGATTTTTCAGGAACTTTCCAACGGCAGAATCAAGGACTATACATTCTCCTGGGATAAAATTCTTAATTTTGAAGGCGAGACCGGACCCTATGTCCAGTATACCCATGCGAGAGCCAGCAGCGTGCTGCGGAATGCGGCAGTAGATATAGGAAAAGCAGAGCTTATGGCCCAGGAGGTTGATTTCAGCTTTCTAACCGGCGAAAGCGCCTTTGCCCTGACCAAGTTGATCTACAGGCTGCCAGAGGTCGTTTTGGAGGCAGCAGAGCGCTATGAGCCATCCATCGTTACGAGACACATCGTGGATATTGCCCAGGCTTTTAATAGGTTCTATCACGATGAGCATATATTGGTGGATGACCCTAAAGAGAAAAAAGCCAAGCTGCTTTTGGTTTATGCGGCAAAACAATCTATAAAAAACGGGCTTAGCCTACTTGGTATGGAAGCCCCGGAGAAGATGTAACGGAGAGATTTATGAGATATGAAGGAAGTATTTACAGACCGCCCAGCGAAGCCAACAGCTTAATACTCCAGGTAACCATCGGCTGTGCCCACAATGCCTGCACATTTTGCAGCATGTTTAAGGATAAAGAATTCAGGATCCGTAAAATCAGCGATGTGCTGGAAGACTTGGATTCAGCCAGAATGAGCTATAGGAGGGTCGAGAAGATTTTCCTGGCCGATGGCGATGCATTGGTTTTA
>JBBRXH010000076.1:0-7529 GCA_038248565.1 Peptostreptococcales bacterium
AGACAATGAAACCATCATCAAGCAGGCCATCGCGCACAACGCAGATATCATAGGCACCAGTGCCCTGCTCACCACTACCATGGTTCAGCAGAAATATCTGGAAGAAATGCTAAAGGAACAAGGGCTAAAAGGCAGATTTAAAACCATCGTCGGTGGAGCACCGGTGACTTCCCGCTGGGCAGAGAAAATCGGCGCTGACGGTTTTGGTGAGAATGCTGCCGATACTATAAACCTTGCGAAGGAGATTTTGAAATGAAAAGAATGTTGCCTATAATTTTAACGGTTCTGCTGATACTACCTATGGCCGGCTGCTCAAAGGGTGGAACGGATGTACCGCCTGTGCCGGAAGAGGATGCCGCGCTTAAAACCGTGACGGCCTTTCTTGACAGCGACCCTTCTGTATCTGAAATAGGAGCTTATATCAGGATTCCGCCTCTTCCCATAACTGGAGAGATTGGCGACATGCTCCTTGAGCGCCTCATCCTGACTCAGTTTGATACTATGGAAAGCATGAATCGCAAGATTTATGACGAGCCTTATATGACGGCCCTTAATGTAGCTATGGGTGGGATTCTCGACGGGACGAAAATCAGCACAATCACCAACGAAACTGTGAAAAACGACTTTCAGGAAGTATTTGACGGGTTCATGACGATTGTGCGTTACGAGGAGACTCCTGTGGTTGAAACGGATTGGGTAGCCTTGGTGCCATTTATAAAAATGTTCTCAATCGAAGCTGCTAATATGGTCGACCTACAGAGTAGAATACAAAACCGATATTATTTTGGAGACCCCTATAAATTTGATTTATTGGCTGATGATATCGCTTTCAATGAACAAAAGATCCGAGAGAGCCAAAGTAAATTTGTCAGATGGCAGCTGAACCGGCTCTATGATCGCCAGATCAGCAATCTTCTGGTGGGGCCGGAAGGATCCTATTTAAATGAATTATCGGCGGGAGAAAAAACAGCAGTTGATCGGATCACAAACTATGCTGATACTTACAAAGACAGCAGTCTTGGCAAACTCTGCAGTGAACTGTTAGCGCTTAACAAGCCGGATATGATGGCCATGTCTGAGCTGATCAGCTTTAGGACTTACTTTGACGTGGGCGACAGTAAAACCCTGTTAAAAACTCTGGAATCCATAAAACAGGTTGACTGCAATCTGATCAGGATCAGCGGACTCTCTGACCAGGCAGCGGAAGATAAAATCAACGGGGCTATACTCGCGTCTGCGGAAGCCTTGATTGTTCAGGACATGGCGGGTCAGTTTGTATCGGCCTATGTGAGCTTTGCCAACTCAAACTACCTCAGCGTGTCTGTCTCCAACAGTTACACGGATGCTGCCGGCATGTTTCAATTCTACGAGGACTATATCAACTTCGATCTCAATACGGGAGAAGAGATCACCTTAGATGATCTGTTTGGAGCATCCTTTGATACGTATAAGGAAAAGCTGATACTGGGATTAAAGAATCAGAAATTCATCCAGCAGCTTGATGCTATGCCGGAATTCCAGCTTTTTGATCAGGGGATCATGTTTAAGATTCCGGACAAGACCAGCGCATACAGCCTAAATGATCAGATCAGTATTAATTTTGCCAGAAAATTTATGGATATTTCACTATTTTATTAAAACCTAAGGAGGGGAATTAAAATGAGTCACAAATTGATTGTAGTTGCGGTGGAGCATAGGAGAGAAGAAGCAGAAATGCTTCAAAAGGTCCTAACAGAGCATGGGTGCAAAGTAAAGACGAGACTTGGCCTTCACGAAGCCGGAGATATCTGCTCAGATGAAGGGCTGATTATCCTTCAGCTTGCTTCTGACGAACCGGAAGCGAAGGAATTTCTGAATGATCTGAATGCGCTTAAAGGCGTTCGGGCGAAACTGATCGACCTCTAAAACTGATTTGAAAGGGAGAATCCCATGACCGACAGACGCAAAGGCATTCTCATGGCCATCGGCGCCGCATTCTTTTATGCCATGATTGCGGTGAGCATTAAATGGATCGATGACATCCCGCCTCTGGAGAAATTTTTCTTCAGGTCGGTTTTTGGACTAGCCTTCATTTGTATATTTATGATACGTTCCCGTGCCCCCTTCAAACATGTCAACCGGGGGATGCTTATTTTAAGAGGGCTGACCGGTCTTGCCGGCGGACTGACTTATTACCTGGCCGTATCCAAAGCCCCTATGGCCGAGGTCATAACCCTAAGCAATATGTTTCCCTTCATGGTGGTCATTCTCTCAGCAATTTTTCTGAAGGAGAAAATCCGGTCCTACCATATCGCTGCTGTTGCCATAAGCTTTGTGGGCGCGATCTTTGTAATCCGGCCGGGTTTTGCGGAAATCAACATTTACTATATCATAGCCTTTACATCAGCCATCTTCACGGCTTTTTCCTATACGATCCTAAGGCATCTTAGGACGACGGATACTTCGGAAATTGTGGTTTTCTATTTCTCTCTGATCGGCGTTCTGGGCTGCATACCCATCATGTTATTGGGTGAGTTCGTTGTGCCGACGGCCTATCAGTTTTTCCAATTGCTTATTTTAGGGTTCAACGCCACACTATACCAATGGCTCGTCAGTTCTGCCTACAAATATGCTCCCGCCGGGGAACTATCGATTTACAGCTATACGACCATTATTTTCTCAGCGCTTTTGGGGATATTACTATGGCAGGAATACCTGGTGCCCGCGACGATTATTGGAATTGCCTGTATCTTCATCGGCGGATATATCATTTTCAGGAAAGAAAAAGCCAATTAGATCGACGGTTATTGTCTAATCTTATAACATGGATTTTTAATAACAATACTTGACAAATCTTTGATTCTTTGATAGATTAGATACAAAGAATCAAAGATATTTGTATCTAGGAAGGGGTTAAAAAATCATGCGAGAATCAGTTGTTAATGCAGAGAACACAAAAATTAAAAAAAGAATATTGGTATCTCAAAAACGCCAGATAACAATACCAATTGAGTTCTTTAACGCTCTGGGTATAGATAGAGAAGTGGAATGCTTCGTTCAGGATGAAACCATAGTCTTGCGGCCAATTACTGAAGATAGCGGCGAATTCGACGAACAGATTTTGGCGGAACTCATTGGGAAAGGAATAAGCGGTTCTGAGTTATTGGAACAATTTAAAATAGCCAGGAGAAGAATCCGGCCTGCTGTAGAAAACATGTTAGCCAATGCTCAACTTGCGGCTGAAGAGAGGGCAACATACTCGACGTATAAGGATGTGTTTGAACCGGAGAAAAAATAATGTACAGGTTGATTATTTTACCGCCTGCTGCAAAATATTTAAAAAAAATAAAGACACAATCATTGAAAACCTTATTTCAGGAGGCTATCGATAGCATTCAACTGGATCCAGCCATTGGTGAACTAAAAACCGGCGATCTGGCAGGAATATTATGCATCGATATCTACTACAAAAAAATAAATTATGAGATAGCATATACACTCACTGAACTACCTGACAAAACAATAATGATACTACTTGTAGGAACCCGAGAAAATTTCTATGATCAACTTAAAAGATATGTTTACAACTAAATCGAAGAGGCTTTGGCCTTTTCACCGTAACAGTATTTGCAGTGTTTAGGGGCGAGCTCTTTCCAGAGCACGTCCTTTTCTATACCGGCAGTGCGGTAATCGCTGATGATCTTTCCGTCCAGCATTTCTATGACCCGATCGGATTTCTCTGCGATGTGTCTGTCATGGGTGACGATCAAAAAGGCGGTGCCCATCATTTTATTGATGTCGCGTAGGAGGGCGTAGGCCTGTTCCGTAGCTTCGGAATCCAGATTGCCTGTAGGCTCGTCTGCCAGGATGAGGTCCGGTTCGTTGATCAGCGCTCTTGCTATGGAGACGCGCTGCTGCTGGCCGCCGGATAGGTTGTTGGCCGGATTGTTCATCCGGTCGCCCAGACCTACTGTAGTGAGAAGCTCTATGGCCCGCTGTTTCTTTTGGATGTCGGCTTTGCCGCTTTCGATCCAGGAGGGAATCAGGACGTTTTCCAGGGCCGTAAACTCCGGAAGGAGATGATGGGCCTGAAAGACGAAGCCGATGCTCTTATTGCGAAAAAGCGCCAGTTCGTTGTCGGTCATGGTATTGATCTCCTGACCGTTGAAGAAAAGCTGACCCTCCGTAGGCTTATCCAGTGTGCCGAGGATACTTAAAAGGGTGCTCTTGCCACAGCCGGAAGGACCAATAAGGCTGGCAAACTCACCTTTATTCAGGGTTAGATCGACGCCAAAAAGCGCTCTTGTTTTTTGCACCACACCGTAATCTTTGATTAAGCCAAAACCTTGTAATAATATATTATCCATTTTTAATCGCCTCCATTGGGTTTAATTCTGAGGAATTTCGCGCTGGGATCAGGGCTGAAATTGTTCCGGCTGCTACAGATATAAAGACGATCAGAAGAACGCTTCGCGGATCGACAGTGAGGGCAAAGGTCGTATTGGCGCTCCCGAATCCAGTTAGGAGCAGCACCCCCAGTCCGCTGCCGGCTATGGCGCCAAGGAGTCCGAGGATAAAACCTTCATAGATAAAAATTCGGGCCGCGCTTTTTTTGGTGGCGCCCATAGCTTTTAAGATTCCGATCTGCTTGGATTTTTGCACGACAGAAACCGCAAGGACGCTGGCGATACCGAAGGTGACAGCAATAATGACGAAGAGCTGTATGGTATAGGAAGAGCTGCTTTGGCTGGTTAGTGCGATGAGAAGCTGGGCGTTCTGCTCTTTCCAGTTCTTGATGCTTACGCCAGGGACTGACTTTATAAGGCTTGCAGAAATAGTGTCTGCTGCAAATGGATCCTTGACCTGAATCTCAAGGGCTGTTATACCGTTGCCGCTGCCGTAGAGCTTTTGGGCTCTGGACAAATCCATAAGGATCAGGGAGGAATTGCTGCCCTCGTTTTGCAGGTCAAAGATGCCGGATATAATCATTTGTGCTGTGCTTCCGCCCGGCAAGATCAGATTGAGCCCGCTGCCAACAGTAATGCCTAAGTCGTCTGCCAGAGATTTTCCTATAAAGATATTATTGCCGTCAAGAATCGGATTGCCCGATATAAGCCTTGATTTAACATTGTAAATCTTATCGCCGTTATCCAGCTGGATGCCTTTGACCTGAACCGGCACAGTCTTGCCGCTGCTTTTGATGATTGCTGTACCCTGAAGGGCAGGGGAAACAACTGTCACATCTTTTTCGGCGGCTATTTGGGCTGCAATCGGCTGCCAGCTTTCTAAATTTCGAATAAGGGATGGATAATTCCCACGGAGGGTGTCCCCGGGGCTGCTGTCCAGCATCAGGCTGATATCGTCCACCTGTCTGGTTACTGTAATATGAGCACTGTTGCCGATGGTCTGTTCCACAAGACTCGTCTGAAGACTCGTAATCAGATTGCCCAGGAATATTTGAACAGCAACGCCTAAGGCGATGCCGAAGAGGATAAAAATAGTTTGAGATTTACCCCTAATTAAAAATCGTAGAGCTATTTTCAATTCATAAGACAAGACGCATCAGCTCCTTATTATTTTAGTAGTACTGTTAAAAAATCAAAACCAGACGCTTATTAGATTGAGACTTTGTCTCCATCTTTAAATTTCGGATCGGGGGTGACGATGATATCCCCATCTGAAAGTCCGGACTTCACAAGAACAGTCTGGGTAAGGGCCAGCCCTGTTTCAACTTTAGTTTTTGATACTTTGCCGCTGACATATTTCCAGACATTGGAAGAACCATCCGGATCCTTAACGATATAGGCCTGGGGAATGCTGATGACGGACTTTTGGCTGTCCAGCAGTATTTCGATGTTGACTGTAAGGTCCGATGCTTTGTCAGGAAAATCCTGGGTCATGGCGATTCTGACGCCAAAGGTCCCGGTAGCCTCATCTATTTTAGCGGAAATAGCCGAAACCTTGCCGCTGTATTTCGTCCCTTCGCTGATGGATATCCCGGCTATCATGCCATCTTTAAGATAGGCGAAATAGCGTTCATCCAGCTCGGTAGTCACATAAAAATCATTGAGGGAAGCAGTGAATGCCAAGGTCTGACCGGGCTGAACATAGGAGCCGGTTTCAACAAGTTTTTTGAGCAGTACGCCATCCTGTCCGGCTTTGATCTGATATTTCGCTGCACCGGAAGCTGCCTGATCGTAAGAGGCTTTTGCTGATTGAAGCTGGGCCTGGGTTTGAGTGCGCAGGCTACCATTCGTCGAAAGGGATTTAAAGGTGTTAAGGGCCATGTCATATTGGCTGAGCGCAGCCTGATACCTGCTTTCTGCATCCAAAAAACTGTTTTGGGAAATGGCACCTTCCTTGTACAATATGGCGGAATCGCTGTAAAGATCCGTCGCTGCTTTCTTCTCTGCTTCAGCCTGCACCAGGCCCTGTTTTGCCTCAGGCAATACGGCGTTTATAAGATTGGCATATTGGGCTTTGGCTGTTTCGTAGCTTGCCTGTCTTTCCAGAACGTTATAGCCCGCATCCTTATTATCGATGTAAAATAGGACATCGCCGGCTTTCACTGAAGCACCTTCGCTGAAGTCTGATTTTAGAATTGTACCACTGACTTCTGATTTCAATTCGGTTTCAAGACCCGGCTTGAGTTTGCCCACTGCCAGTATTTTCTGGGCATAGGGCCCGGAGATGATTTTTAAAGAGTCTGCCTTGCTGCCTTTTCCTAAGGTCATTGCGAGAACGACAACCATTAATAGTACCAGAACACCTGCGCCTATAAAGAGTTTTTTACGAGTCAAAGGAATCCCCCCAATCTATATATTTGTTAGTTTTAATTTTCTAATTAAGTCAAAAGCCGGAATTCTGAGAGGGTTATTATTGGGCGCCGTAGCCAAAAGAGACTCAAGGCACTCGATAGCCAGCCCTGAATCGCCTTTTTTTGCCAGCAGACTTGCCTTATAAAAAAGTGAATCCGCATCAGTGGCGTTGATCTTCAGTGCTTCATTATAATCCGATAAGGCGCCTTCATCATCCGAAAGCTGCTCCCGGACTTTGCCGCGATGGGTATAGGAACAGGCAAAGCCCTTCCTGACTTCAACGGCCTTGGTGAAATCAATAATCGCCGCCTTATAATCCTTTAGCCTGTAATGGACAAGGCCCAGGTTATTATAAGCACCGCCATAGGTAGGTAAAATCTCTACTGCTCTCGCCAAATCCGAGGCTGCTTCCGGGAGCTGGTTTAAAGCAGCAAAAGCAAGACCCCTATTGTAGTAATAGAGTGCATTTTCTGAATCAAGGGCAAGGGCATATGTGAAATCCTCTGTTGCTGCATTGAAACGGCTGAGGGAAGATAAGATTTCACCCCGAAGATTAAGAGCCGTAGGGTCACTTGCATTAAGAAGAATTGAAGCATTGCAATCTGAAAGGGCTTCGTCAAATTCGGCAATTTCGTCGAAAAGCATGGCGCGAATGGTATAGATCCGTGCATTTTTAGGATCCTCAAGTAGTGCCTTTTCATATTCCAAAATAGCTTCCTGATAATGGTCGTC
>JBBRXH010000077.1:0-7524 GCA_038248565.1 Peptostreptococcales bacterium
GCGTCGTTTCCAGCTCCTGATGTTTTATATCAATTATCCATTGATTTCTTATTGATTTTACTTTTAATTTGATTCATTATATACGCTTTATTGTACCAGAAGCATTGCGTAGTCATCCAACGGCCATCAGGCAATTCATTCCCGTCTTTCAATTTTCCAATGATTTCTCCGTTAATTAAGTAAGCAGATTTGGCAGAATGTGGCCGGACATGAGCAACGATACTATCCCTCTCTTTAGGCAAGTTATTTGTTACGAATGTCCTTTGACCTCGTTTAATCAATTCCAATGCAACGCCATTTTGAATAGTTTCTTTTGTTGATTCCCACACTCTTCTTACTTCAGCTTCATCCTCTTCAGGCAATTGCCAGATTAATATTGAATCGAAAAATAAATGATCCTCAGTATGTTTTTTGTTTTTTTTATCATTATTATAAAATATATCTTTGCGGAAAATCATAAAGAGATATTTTTGCTCAACAAAATTTTGATATTCCAAAGAATCTTCCCAATCTTGATTGATAATATCATTAAATTTAAATGCTGGGAAGGACATACTTTCCGCGATTTTATATCCTTTCGCTTCAATACGAATTGTTTTTATTTTAATATCTGCCTTTTGAAATTCGTCACTTTTTTCTATGTTTACTACATTGAGGATTGCCGAGGCTATAAGTCGATTTAGGCTTTTAGCAGTTGATTTTATACCGAACATTTCTTTAAGTTTGTTTTGACTCATCCCAAAATATGGCTTAAATTTGGATTCCAAAAAATCAATAAAGTCCATGCCTTTCAGTTGCATCGGATTTTTAATGATGCGTTCATTCTCTTCATGGCCGAAAATAAATCGATTTAAAACACTTGTCATATAAGACTGTTTAAGTGAATAGGCCCGTTGCTTTGCCCATATTTCTGAAAAGGGCTGTTCTCTAATCGAAGATGAAGTCGCACCTTTCGTACTGGCTGCCAAGTAGAGTGTATCTCCTTCCGATAACTCATGGGCTCTACCAGCGCGAACTTTGGTAATTATATTTTCCCAGTCTTGCTTGATGATAACCAAATCTTCTTCTGGGAACGAAAAAAGTATGGCTTTATCTACAGTATAATCCTCTTTTGGAATGTTTTTTTTATATTCATAGGACATAATAAGTATCGTCTTACATTTATGCCAAAAACTGCTTGATAGAAAGTCTTTTTCAAACTCCTTCATATAATTTATGATGCCGCATACAAGGCGTTCTTTAGCGCGGATACCCTTCCTAGTATGTATATATGGGGTAGCTTTCAATTCAACTCCAGCTTCAATGAAATCAGGTTCCGAATCACTATTAACGTTATAGCCAAACCAACTTTCCTCAATAACAGTTCCAATAGCCCCTTTACCAGTTATTATGCGGCCAGTATTATCGATATCACGAAAAGTTAAACCTACCGCTTCGAGAGCCCGGGATAAAACTTCTTCTTTAGTTTGATATTTAAACTCGCTCATAATTATCTCTCCGTAAAGTTGATCATTTCGAAAGTCTATGATATAATCAAATTTATTGTTGATCTTTACTTGGCAATGTGTTAAAATTTCAATATGGATTCATATTGTATTAACAACTTTTGCTAATACATTACTTATATCACAAAGCGAGGTGTTGTCATAGTGAAAAATATACGAGTAGTCGAGCTTTTCGCTGGTGTTGGCGGTTTTCGGTTGGGCTTGGAAAGTTGCTCCCCTCGCTTTCAAACAATTTGGGCGAACCAATGGGAACCGGGTAAGAAGGCTCAGCATGCTTACGATTGTTATACATTGCATTTTGGTCTTTCTTCGAATCATGTGAACGAAGATATCAATTCAGTAAAACAGCAAGTACCTAAACACGATTTGCTATGTGGCGGATTCCCTTGCCAGGATTATTCAGTAGCCAGGACTGGTGCTAAAGGTATGGAGGGAAAAAAGGGCGTTCTATGGTGGCAAATAAACGATATAATTAGAGACAAACGTCCACCTTATGTTTTACTTGAGAATGTTGATCGTTTACTAAAGTCACATGCGAACCAAAGGGGCCGTGATTTCGGTGTAATTCTACGATGCTTGAACGACTTGGGCTATGCCGTAGAATGGCGTGTAATCAATGCAGCTGAATATGGATATGCTCAACGTAGACGCCGCATATTCATCTTCGCCTATAAGAAAGGTACCTCTCTATATAAACAACTTCACCTAAGCATTAATCATTATGAGGACGAATCATATTTTGACTGGATTAGTAAAGCAGGATTTTTTGCAAGTCAATTTCCAGTTGAATATCGGCATAGTGATAAATTTAAAAGCACATTAACTTCGGTCGGTGAAGACATTTATGAGGATCTTGCAAGTGTTTCAAGTCATTTTAAGGCCGCATTATATAATTCCGGTGTGATGTTGGAAGGTAAAGTTTATACAGAAGAATTGAGCCCAATTAAAATGGCTCCTATGGTTCTTCGAGATATATTGTCCGATAGGCCCGTTGATTCTAAATACTTTTTGAATGGCAGTTTGGCGAAATGGGAGTATTTAAAGGGCGCAAAACGCATACCTCGTATTCGCCCAAATGGGCAACCTTATTTTTTTTCAGAAGGTGGCATGTGTTTCCCAGATAACCTAGATTACCCCTCGCGAACTATGCTGACCAGCGAATCAAGCGTCAATCGTAGTACACATGTTGTGGCGGATTGTGTAACTGGAAGATTGCGTCTACTAACGCCAGTAGAATGCGAAAGGCTCAATGGCTTTCCTGACAACTGGACTAATACCGGCATGCCAGAAAAATTTAGATACTTTACAATGGGTAATGCACTTGTTGTTCCTTTAGTCACACAAATAGCCGAACGGATACTAAAAATTATCTAGAAGTAATCACACACAGGCGCTTTAAGTTTTAAACCTTCGTGGCGATGCGTAAAACTGCGTTGACTCGGCGGAGATATGGGTTTTTCTGAGGGAGGGAATAATAGGAATTTTCTCAAGTGATGGGAATCAGAGGTATATGCTTATAATGGCGCCAAGGGGTTTTTACATTTAGCTTCACCTCTCAAACATGTTTATTCAAGTTAAGTAAAAGCTCGTCCTTTATCATTTTCGTGACGTCACGAAAATGATAAGAAGGCCCTATTTACGGGATTCTTAAATATCAAATTATCTAGCGGAACGGTTTTCTCTTAATTTTATTAAGTATAGATTTTTCTCAATAATCATTAGCGGTCTACATCCAATCTAAGCTGTATCCACTCGTTCAGCAAAGGTTTCGTTTACTCTATTTAGTGCATCTTCTGTTGTAAATGTCGGTTTGCCAGAGAGTCTATATTTTTCAGCAATCTCAAGTTCCATCTCTATACTTACGGTACTCTTTCATTCTGCTCACCTACCTCCACGTCTATCTTGCCTTTATTATATTTCGAACTCTAATTAATACAATGAAATTCGGTTGAATGGCAGATTATTTTTCGGTTGAATGGCCTATTATTTTTCCGCAATTTGGCAGATTATTTTTCGGTTGAATGGCAGATTATTTTCCCGCAATTCGGCATTCTTTTCTATAGGCTATTAGGCGCAAACCTAATTTTTAAAATATTTATTTGCGATTGCCTCTAAAAACGGCTTTTGTGGTACTATAAATAAAGGCATCCGTCAGTGTATAACAGAATTGATCATCATCTTCAGTATTTGGGGGCAGTCATTTTGAAAAAAATAAGCAAAGAATATCTTGGACTATATGGTTTGGTTATGGTCGCTGTCTTTTGGGGCCTTGGTTTTCCGGCGTTAAAAGTGGTCACAGCAAGCATTCCCACATTTTATCTGATTGGATTCCGTTTCCTGATCGCATCGGTATTTCTCGTGATTTTCTTTCATAAGAAACTAATGAAAATCAGCAGATCTCTACTTCGAAGCGGTTTTATCCTGTCCGTGCTGTTGTTTCTCACTTATATATTCGCCACAGTCGGCATTCAATATACCTCATCCGCCAAGGCTTCCTTCTTCAGCTGCCTAGGCGTTCTTTTCATCCCCCTGATTTTAAAGCTTTTTTTCAAAACATCCATCAGCAGGCGGGTTGTGATCAGTGCCGTCATCTGCACCATCGGGCTCTTCCTGATTTCCTACACCAGAGGAATGGGCTATTGCCTTGCAACCGGTGACATCATATGCCTTGGGGCTTCTGTGTGTGGGGCCAGCCATGTCATCTTCACAGGGAAATTGGCCAAGGGTCAGGATGCCGTTTTATTGGCCACCATCCAGCTGATCTTCATCACTATTTTTTCCTTTATCACCGCGCTGTTTCTGGAGGACCTGCCTTCTGCAGTTCCACCTTCACATATTGCGATACTTATATTTCTGGCTATTTTCTGCACTGCTATTGCCTTTGTGCTTCAGACCGTGTGCCAGCAGTTCATCAGCCCGTCTAGAACCGGCTTCATATTTGCCATCGAGCCCGTCTGCGGCGCCTTGTTTTCAACCCTTCTCCTCGGAGATTACCTGGGTCTTTCCGGCATCATCGGGGGCGCCATGATTTTTGGCAGCATCCTTTTTCTCGAGTCAGATAAAACCCCAGCGGCCCTTCCGCTGTAGCAAAAATACCGTGAAAGGTAATCCCAGTTGAACGTAATAAGGGACCCCTTTTAGAGGTCCCCTTAACAATGCTTTAATGAAGTTTATCCGGTCTTAGGTTTTAATTCACACTTATGTTATAGTTAATACTGTTCTCAGCCGTGGTCGAGGCTTCCCCTTCCCAATCTCTGTAATATTTAAAGGTGATTTTTGTCGCTCCTGCCTTAAGCGCCTTGAAATCCCAGGCGAAAGTGCTTCCTGCACCTATCAAACCGGAATCGGCTGTGATGTTTTCAGAAACTACGCTGACGATGGTTGCGTCTGCGATTTTATAATGCCACATATATCCTGTAGTTGGATTGCCTTTTAGGCTCAAGCTGAACTTTTCCCCTGCCTTCACTAGTGGCCAATTGACGCCGGGATCGACGGGCATGAAATTCAGCAGGGCGTAGTCAGTGGTAAACGCCTGAATGCCGGCTACATAAGGCATGATTTCATATTGCTGGAAATAAACGGTGACGCCGTTTCCTGACAGATAATAGGAATGGTCATCGCGTATTTTAGTAAAGGGTTCAAAGAGTAAGGATACCAGGTCCTTTTCGACCAGCTGCTTTTTGATGCTGTCGCTGATAATCGTCACATAATCCGTACCTGCCTTGAATAGATCCTTTAAGCCATACTGACTGCCGGTTTTCAAGTTGAAGGTATAGGATGTCTGTAGCGTACCGCCGTGGGCACCGCCGGAATACTGGTAATTGAGAAATATCAGGCTTAAGGTATTATTTTGATTATATTTAATATGGTAATTGAAGTAGGTTTCGCACTGGCTGGGCATATCGGGATACTGGGCAACAAAGGGCGCCAGGTCCGCTGCATTCTTTACTCCTTCGCGCGCTGCATCCTCGGCAGCCTTCCTGAAAATTCCATTAATCTGATCCTGAACCTGACTATTCTCAAGTCCACTTATGACGGGATACTGTATCGTCTGCTTCAGTGCCTTGGTTTCCGTTGCTATTCTCGTTGTTTTTATGATGATAGCGTTTTCTGGAATGTCAGTCAGCATAACCTTACCTAAAGCTTTATCCCAGTTCACCTCAAGCGCCAGGTTTTCAGAAAAGAAATCCGCGCTGGCAAAGGTTCTGCCATTGATGATGATAGGACTATCCTGTATATAATAGTCATGATCGCCGACTTTGATGACGGCATCCTTGAGGTTCATAGAAATGGTTTTATCCGCGGTGCTTAAGCCTACAGTCCTGGTCTCCTGGGACCAGCTGACCGTATAGCCAAGAGCCTCAGAAATAGCTCTGACCGGTAGATAAAGGCCGCCATCATTGATTAGCGCCGTCGCCTCCAGCGGACTTGTATTTAGAATAATCGATGGGTTATCCGATGCAGGGCTCGTGCCCGTCGAATAAGCCGCAGCAAAAGAATATTGGGCGCCCAGAACTATCAATAGAATAATAGCGCCTGATAAGAAAAACCTCTTCTTCATTTTAAACACCTCCAATAAATCAATTATACTCTATTAGACTGATTTACGAGAGAAATGTTCCACTTTTATGATATTTTTTGAGAGCTTTCAGAATTTATTTTCCGTTAGTGCTTCGGGGTTTCCTCCGTTTCGGTTTTAATTTTCTGATCCCAGTCATCTTTGATTTTCCCGGTTTGCCTGTAAAACGAAATGTTCTCGGACATATTAGAGTACACTCTGGCTGACCCGTCGCTGTCTGCCTTATAGTTGGCGCTTCGATCTCTCCTGATGCCCATCTTCTCGCCTTCCTCTCCGGCGTCAATATTGGCACCAAGGAAGATGAATTCCCATTTGTACTTTTCTGATTGGTAGTCGATTAATTTTTTAATGTCCGTATAGGAATATCTGGTGCTGGCGTTTTCGTAGCCATCGGTGATGATGACAAAGATGACCTTGCCTGCCTTATGCTCTTCCTTAAGGGTTTTTACCCTTTTAATAGTGCCGTTAATGGATTTGCCGATGGCATCAAGAAGTGCAGTGGAACCCCGGACAAAATAGTCCTTGTCAGTAAGGGCATTGATGTGCCTAATCTCCATGGCGTTGTGCAAAATTTCATAGTAATCATCAAAGAGTACGGTGGTAACCAGCGCTGCACCGGCTTCCTTCTTCTGCTGGTCGATGAAGGCATTGTAGCCTCCGATGGTGTCTGTGGTCAGATGGCCCATGGAGCCGCTCCGATCCAGTATGAAAATGATTTCTGTCAAGTCTTTGTTCAATGAAAACACCTCCTGTCTCATAAACTGATTGTAGCAACCTATGCGGCACTATATGGGCAGGTAAAAAATATTATTAAAGGCTCGTTTAGGCTTATGATCTGGAGCCCAATACCCTGAAATGCAGTATTAGGTTGCTGGGGACAAATCTTTTTGATATTATTAGATTAACCAAATTATCAGGAAATGAGAGGTGATGAAGGCGATGATGAATCAGCTTATTTTAAGACAGGTTCGGGCGGAGGATCTTCCCCGTATTGCAGACATAGAGGCCCAGTGTTTTCCGGCAGCAGAGGCTGCCTCCCTTGAAACTTTCATAGAGCGCTTTGCTGTATTCCCTGAGCATTTCTATGCGGCTGAGCTGGATGGGCAGATAATTGGCTTCATCAATGGTTGCGTCACCAGCAGTCCAGTTATTTTCGATGGCCTCTTTCACGATGCAGCGCTTCACGAGCCAGAAGGTCCAAATGTAACGGTTTTTGGCATCGATGTCGCCCCGGAATACCAAAGACGCGGCATAGCGGCAGAACTCATCAGGCATTTTATAGCCCAGGCCGAAAAGGAAGGGCGAAAAGCGGTCATTCTGACCTGTAAGGATCATCTGGTTCATTACTACGCCTCCTTCGGATTTACCAGCAGCGGCGTTTCCGAATCCACCCATGGCGGCGCCATCTGGTATGATATGACCCTAGAGCTTTGAGAAATA
>JBBRXH010000078.1:0-7499 GCA_038248565.1 Peptostreptococcales bacterium
CATGCCGTGGATCTTAATGCAGACGATATCCGCCGGCTCGCCATAAAGACCTGCAGCTGCCACAAAAGAGGCTTCTACGAACCATTCTGCCATTCTGCCGGCAAAAAGTGTGCTGTGGTGATTCAGGTCCTCAGATTTGACTAAATGGGTGCAGGTATAACGCTTCATTAATAAGTACTCGTCATATAGCGGTTGAAAATATCGATATCCACGCATCTGGATACGGCATCCTCATGCCTGATGATCTTCTTCTTTGCCAGTTGGGCAAGAGAATAGTCCATAGGCATCATGCCTTTTTTTATGTTTGTCTGAAGAATAGAATCAATTTGGTGGGTCTTTCCTTCGCGGATCAGATTACGAACCGCATCATTGACCAGCAATATCTCAAAGGCAGGCACGATATCATTGCCGTCAACAGTTCTGATGAGCTGCTGGCAGATGATCCCCTCTAAAATCGTGGACAGTTGGCTGCGCATCTGCTGCTGTTGATGCAGTGGGAAGGCATCGATAATTCTATCAACAGTTTGTGCAGCTGTGGTCGTATGAAGCGTGGACATAACAAAATGTCCGGTTTCGGAAGCGGATATAGCGGTAGAAATTGTTTCGAGGTCGCGCATTTCTCCAACCAGAATAACGTCCGGATCTTCACGCAGGGCTGATCTTAAAGCCTTGGCGAAGCTTTGGGTATCCCCGCCGACTTCTCTCTGATTGACCAGAGATTTATCATGTTTATGCATGTATTCAATTGGTTCTTCAATAGTAAGGATATGGCATTTTCGATTTTGATTAATATAGCCTGTCATTGCAGCCAAGGTAGTCGATTTCCCCGATCCTGTAGGACCAGTAACGAGAACCAGTCCTCGAGGCTTCATCGCCAGCTGTTTGAATACTTCAGGCAGTCTAATCTCTTCAAAGGAAGGTATCTTGGAGTTGATCATCCTCATGGCAGCTGCACAGCTGGACCGCTGTCTGTAGACATTGACCCTGTATCTGTTAAGCTGAGGGATCGACCAGGAAAAATCGACCTCTCCTTCTGCTTCAAATTTATCTTTTTGGACTTCACTCATGAGTTGGAAGCATATTCTTTCAACATCATCGGGCTGCATTATTTCATCCCCAACTGGGATGAGCTCACCTCTAACCCTCAAAACCGGCGGTCTTCCAACCGTAAAATGGATATCAGATGCTCTAAATTTCTCAGCCTTCGTTAAAATGTTAATTAAATCATAAGCCATACCATTCACCTCATTTTCTCTACGGAACTATAAAGTTCATATATATATAACTGTTATCAATTATTGATCAACGCTATAAGTGACTTTAATCATTTCTTCAATAGTCGTGACGCCTTTTAGCACAAGCTCAGTACAGCTTTGGCGAAGAGATACTGTCCCCTGTCTGATTGCCATCTGCTGAAGCTGATCTATAGAGGCTCCCCTATTGACAAGTTCTCTGATTTCCTTGGTCACGACCAGAATCTCATGAATCCCGCTTCGGCCTTTATAACCAGTGAAGTTACAGGTGGGGCAGCCTTCTCCCTTATAAATGGGATCCGGATCCTTCATCTTCAGCAGCAGCATTTCGCTATGGGAAGGCCTATAGGAAGTCTTGCACCTAGGGCAAATATTTCTAACAAGACGTTGGGCCACCACGCCAACTAATGAAGACGAAACTAGATAAGGCTCAATGCCCATATCGACCAGACGCGCGACAGAAGATGCGGAATCGTTTGTATGGATAGTGCTTAGCACCAAATGTCCAGTTATGGAGGCCCTGATAGCTATTTCGGCGGTCTCAGAGTCACGTATTTCTCCGATCATAATGATGTCCGGGTCCTGCCTCAAAATAGAACGCAGACCGTTGGCGAAGGTCAGCCCAGCTTTAACGTTGACCTGGACCTGACTGATACCGGCCAGCTTGTACTCTACTGGATCTTCAACAGTTATAATATTGACTTCCGGCTTATTGATCTCTTTAAGCAAGGAATAAAGGGTCGTTGTTTTCCCGGAACCGGTTGGACCGGATACCAGGATGATGCCATTGGGGCTCTGGGTTATTTTATCAAAAAGAATCGTATTACTCTCAGATAAGCCTAAAGCTTTTCTATCAAGTGCTCCTGAAGAGCCACCCAAAATACGTATAACGACTTTTTCGCCATACACGGTTGGCAGCATGGAAATACGAAGATCTATTTTTTGTTCATCCAGAACTGTCTCAACGCGACCATCCTGGGGAATTCTTTTTTCGGCGATATCCATGGATCCCATAATCTTTATTCTTGTTATGATCGCCGAATGGGCATTCATGGCAGAACTCATGACTTCCTGAAGAAGGCCGTCAATTCTGAATCTGACGCGGACATCCTTCTCAGTTGGCTCGATATGAATATCACTGGCGTTGGACTTAATAGCGTGCTGCAAAATGGAATTGATTAAGCGGACGACCGGTGCATTGGCGATCTCAGATGCTGAGATCTCAGAAAGGCTGGCCAGGTTCATATTGCTGTATTCTTTTTTAAGCTCATCAAAGGCTTTCTCCGCAATCTCGCCACCGTAGTAACGGTCGATTGCATTTAAGATATCCTTCTTGGGTGAAATCGCTACCGTCACTTCCATACCGCTAGCATTTTTAACATCGTCAATAGCATAAAAATTAAGCGGATCCGCCATGATCACAGTCAGGACGTTTTTTTCCTTTTTGACTGGTATCAAACAATGTTTTTTTGCAAGAGCCTCAGTAATCAGAGAACTCGCTTCTTTGTCTATGGCGATTTCAGTTATATCTATATAGGGGATGTGAAAAAGATATTCAAGACCTTTGAAAAGGGTTTTTTCTTCAACGTAACCGAGGTCTAACAGTGTATTGCCTAAAACTGTTCCTCTCTCCTTTGAGACCCGAAGTGCCTCTTCAAGCTGCTTAGCAGTAATCGAGCCAGCTTCCAGGAGAATCTCTCCTAGTCTTTTATGTTTTGCACCCATTAAAACATCTCCATCTTGTAAAATATTATTTTTGTGATAACATACATTGTATACTATTTAGGGTTTAAGGAGCTACCTATGTTGGCCATTATTATTGGATTATTTGTCTTTGTCTATGGCCTGCTGATCGGCAGTTTCTTAAATGTGTGTATCTATCGCATACCTTTAAGGAAAACCGTCGTGCGCGGCCGATCTTATTGTCCTTCCTGTTCTGCACTGATTCCATGGTATCTCAATATTCCTGTATTCAGCTATCTGCTTCTCCGTGGCCGCTGTAAAAACTGCCATGCGCCGATTTCCATCATCTATCCTGCCGTTGAACTCCTCAACGCCGCCTTTTATCTGTTAATCTATATCTTCTTCGGCTTTACAGCGGAAGCTCTGGCTCTTGCCATCCTATTTTCTCTATTGATTATTATAGCACTTATTATGCTAAGATATCAAATTATTCCGGTTAAACTGAGTGGCACAATTCTGGCTTTAGGTCTTCTTTTTATTGCTCTTGTTTCATTATCGGGGGCTACACCCCAATTTTAAGTGCCCCATGTTAACAGTAGCCTCCTATCCCCCTATTCTCTATCTTTTTCTCCGCCCTCTCACATCAGGTTCAAGTCCCATTTTTATATCAAGAAGGTCTTTGATATAAAGGACACCTACGCCTTCATAGCTAAGCTGCATGCAGCCTTCTTCCTTTTCTTCTATAATGTAATCTCTTGCAGATACTGTTGACTTATCATGGCCAATAAATGCTGGTTCTTTTGCTATATTAGGATTCTGCCAATCCTGCATCGCAAGTTCAAATTCTCTTTTATAATAAAAAAGAGAATAGGGCTTATCAATAATATCCGCAATGATGATCTCTCCAAAGTCGATGACCATTACTCTGCCGTTATCGATTTCATAGCTGTTTCTGACGCTTTTATAGTACTTTATAAGGAGCTCGTGTTTTTGGGGAAAATTGTAGGATCTGAGCCTCAACTGATATGAAAACTTCCACTGTGCGAAGCTGTCCCGCATCTCAAGACTATAAATAGACCATTCCGGGGACAGGTAGGGTTCTCCCAGCTTTTCAAGAATAGCCAGATTGATACCATCCATATAGTCATCCTGGGTGAAATCCTTGAGATAATTTGACACTATATCAAAGAGTTCGGATGCTGCCATATTCTGTATAATATGCAGTAAATGCCGGCTGTTTTTAACCAGTCCTTCATGATCAGAGCTTATAAGGTAGTCAACTTTGATTTTCTCGGCCAGCGGGCTGTTGTTATTGATATGAAAGGCACTAAAAAACTCATCCATATCTTTATTATGGTCATTGATATGTAACTCGATTTCCTTAAATTCATCTTCTCTGTTTCTAAACTGAAATATATAAGATCCGCTGGCGGGATAAAGATCACGACTCTTAGCTTCTACTATCATCGCTGTCCAAAGTGATGTCCAAATCTGGGCTTCATAATCATATTGGTAAATCGACATCAAGAGTTTAAATAGCCTCTCTGAAAAACGCATCGCTAATACTTTAATAATACGCTCCCGATCTTCCGGTTTTTTTATCCCGCGATAATCTAGAATAAGCGCTTCCATTTCATGGGCTTTAATCCCTGCCGCAACTTTCGTGAGATCTGCCTGGTCAGCGCACAAAACTAATTCCAGGATACCTGAAGGCAACCTCTGCCGATCAAGAAATGGGTACTCCTCAATCGTAAAAAGCTTTTCACGCAAACCTTCGATGCTTCGTTTTAGTTTGTCTGCCCCATCTACCATGCTTTACTTCCTGTTTAAAGCCGATGGAATACTTTCCACAGCCTCGCTTATGCTCTCAACTGTATTTGATATCCTATCCGTCAGCTCTGCAAGCCCCTGATCGAACTCGCTTATGGTCACTCGAACGCCCTGTTGTATGCTATCGGTGAACTCAACCACAGTTGCTCTAATCCCTAATGTCAAATCTGTAATATCCATACTGATGTCTTTGGCGTATAAACTGATGTTCGTGGCTTGGGCTTCAAAGGACTGAAGTAAGGTCACTGTCTGATCCTGATATTGAGATAGTACCGAGGCATTTTCCTGAACAGTCTCTTTAAGCATAGCGCCCAATCCTTCAGTTAAGGTTGCCATCAATCCATGCATCTGATAATCCAGATCTTCCATCATATTTTTTGTGCTGCCTTCCATTCTGTCAAAGTAGCTTGTGTAATCATTACGCAGATTCTCAGCCTGAACTGTTAATTTAGAAATGGCTTCTGCATTTTCGGCCGTGACCTGATTGATGCCCTTGGCGATTTCCTGACCCGCTCCTGCCATAGCTTCATTCATATGAACTGTGATGTCATTCATCATTCCGGATATAAGCTCGCTCATCTGGGCATGCTTTTCCATACTGCTGCCAAGTGTTTCTTCAAGCTTGAGCTGGGACTCCTGTATATTCACAGCCATCTTTTGCTGTGCCTCGCTGTTTTGACCGGAAAATTCCATCAATTCTTTGATAAAACTATCTGTTTGGGTCTGGAATTTGGTCATAGTCTCAACCATCAGGCCGACGTTGCCGTTGAGGTTTTCGCTGTTCACTTCAGCCTGACCCTGTAATTCGGCAGCTTTGATCAAAATATCAGAAGACCTGCCAAAGGCTTTGTTTTGGTTTTCAAGCATCTCTGCCAGAGCTGTGATATTCCCTGAAATCTGCGTTGACATAGTATGCATAAGCCCTGCAAGCTCGGTATTTATGCCGGCCAATAGCTGTGTTGACTGTTCGCTGCTCTTCGTCATATGTTCGCCGAGGCGTTTATCGACCTCTGCCATAAGTCCTATATATTGCTTCTCAAAGCCTTTCATACGCTCATCGGATTGAGCTCCGATCACCGCCATACCTTCAGTTATTTGTCCAATATTTGTGGCCAGGTCATTAAGGCGCGGTTCAAGGGTGTCCGCCAAACGCATCGCAAAGGACGATGCCATTTCTGCCATCCCAGCCTCCTGAAGATCAGCGATCTTTGATATGGTCTCAGATGTAAGGGTTTTAAGCGTATTGACAGCCGGCACCAGATGCTGATCTGTAATAGCCTGAACAGCTGAACTCAAAGCCGGCAACACACCATCTTTGGTAAATTCATCGAATTTATCTGTGATCTTCTTTGTCGCTTCATCGGTATTAACCATCATTTTTGCGATTGACGCTTCAAAGGTTTTGCGGTTTTCATGGGTAGCCTGAATCATCAGTGCAGAACCAGCCAGTACTCCAGCAACAGGGAGCACTGTGTCGAATGCATCATTGAATCTATTTAGAGCATTGAGCGCCTTGCCGTATACCCTCTGATCCGTTACGACGAAGCACAGATGAATGATAAAGATCAAGATCGCCGACAATACGCCAAGGAGCATTGCCTCAAGCATCAGAGTTCCGGCAATAAATATAGAAGCACAAAGCGGAAAAAGAAATGCTAGCAAAGCGAGAATCGCCATACTCCCCCAAAGACCTCCGACAGATTTTCTGCCTCCGGGAATATCGATCAATGCCTCAGTATTAAAAAAGGTTTTTGCCTCAGGGATTAAATCCTCTATATATTGACTCGAAATCTGTTTTTTCATCCTTTTCCATGCTGAAGAAAAATCAGTTTTATTATTGATGTCAAGGTTGTTCTCCAAAATTTCAAGGTTGGCCATACTGCAGTCTTCTATAGCGTAGGATGCTGCAGTCATTTTATTCAAAACCACAGTTAATGTATGGAGCTTTTTTGCGTCACATCTGGTATAAAAAACAATCCAGATGAGCAACGCGAGTAAAACGGGAAATCCAGCCGCCACATAAACTGCAGGCTGAATGGCATAAACGAAGTCCAATACAGATCCATTCATCAGTCAAAACCTCCTAAAGTAACAATTCTTTTATATAATCATTAAAATTACAGTTAAACGTGACCGCTTTGTGACTTATTTAACTTAATATTATTATATCAGACATCGGATTTTAGTACAAACTTTTTCATTTTGTTCTCATGAAAATATCTCGAGCAAGTCACAGTTTTCAAGGATTATAGGGAAAATCCGGTAAAAAAATTAGTGACCAAAACAAAAGAAAAAAGTTGTCTAAAATCCGGCTGCAATGGTATAATATTAGTACATCAAAAGTTGATGATTACAACGTCATCAACAATCAAATTTTACGGAGGTGTTTTTATGAACAATTTAGTCAACAAGTCAATGAAAAATAAGAAAGGCTTCACCTTAATTGAACTTATCGTCGTTATCGTTATTATCGGTATACTTGCCGCCATACTGATCCCAAGATTCGCAGGATTCCAAGCTCGTGCCAACAAATCAGCCGATGTTGCTACAGCAAAAACTATTGCAACATCATTAACAGTTTTGGCTTCGGATGGTGATGCTACGCCTACGATTGCAGAAGCAGTTACTGCTAATTTAATGGCTGATCCCGGAACTCCAAAAACCGGAGGAACCTTTGCAATAACTACTGGTACGGGGGGGTATCCTATCCTAATAACAGCCGGGACTGTAGCC
>JBBRXH010000079.1:0-7424 GCA_038248565.1 Peptostreptococcales bacterium
TCGGGGCAGGCTTGAAACGTGATGGCGCGGTCGACGAAGGCCCGGATGTGGGGCTGCATCGCGTCGACATCCTTGGAGAGCATATAGAAGATGGCTTTGCCAGGCCAATCCGCTGTTAAGCAGCCTGATTGAGGATCTCTGCGGATCGGGCTTTAAGTATAATGCGCTTGAGCTTGAAAAGCTGCTGGCCTTTAAGGATGACCCTCAAGTCTTGCAAAAGCTGGAAAACATAAAAAAATTAAATAAAATCAGGCTGGCAGATTATATCAGGTCCGCAAATGCTATTTTAGTAGATCCGGAGTCAATTTTTGATGTTCAGGTTAAAAGACTGCATGAATACAAAAGACAATTATTAAACCTGCTGCATATTATGCATCTTTATCTTGAATTAAAAGAAAATCCTAATAGGGTGATGCAGCCGAGGACCTTTATCTTTGGTGCAAAAGCAGCGGCGGGGTATTATATAGCAAAACAGATAATCAGCCTGGCTTATCATATGTCAGTTATGATCAATAAGGACCCCATCGTTAGAGACCAGATAAAAATTGTATTTTTGGAAAATTATTCTGTTTCACTGTCAGAAATAATCATGCCTTCCAGCGATGTATCTGAACAGATTTCCCTTGCAGGCAAAGAGGCTTCCGGAACAGGCAATATGAAGCTGATGATCAATGGCGCTATAACGCTTGGGACAATGGATGGTGCTAATGTTGAAATATGCCAGGCTGTTGGAATGGATAATATTTTCATATTCGGATTACGGGCAGAAGAGATCGAAGATCTTAAGAAACGAGGTGTCTATGATCCTAAGCAGTATATGCAGGATAATTCATTTATGAGTCAGGTTATAGCGTTCATGAAGGGCGGCATCGATGGCATCGTTTTTAACGATATCATTGATGCCCTAACATCCAATAACAGCAGATTTACAGATCATTATTTTATTATGGCTGATTTTGAGGCCTACAGACAGGCACAGAGCAGCATAAGCGACGCCTGGCAGGACCGCACAAGGTGGAATCAGATGTCACTGACGAATATTGCCAAAGCAGGCATCTTTTCCGCTGACAGGAGCGTTCGGGATTATGCGGACAGAATCTGGGGCATAGAGCCTCTTAAAGGTAAATAAAACTATGGAATATCTTTTTCAGTCAAGAGATGTTTATTTTAAATCTCCATTCGGAGCTGTTCAAAGCGGCAGCGACGTTGTTTTCAGAGCTGGCATAGAGCGAAAACTTTTAATAAAAGAAGTTTATTTACGTCTGAAGTGTGAAGGTGGTCAAGACTACACTATAAAAGGCAGCTGGGCCGACTTGAAAATGGGCTATGATATCTATCGTTTTGACTGGCCCTGCGATGAGATCGGACTATACACCTATTACTTTGAAACCCACTTTGAAGATGATGGCTGGGATTCAGGTATAAGCTATCAGCTATCGGTGTTCATGCGAGGTTTTAAAACACCAGACTGGCTTAAGAGCGGTGTGATGTACCAGATTTTTCCGGATCGATTTGCACGCAGTCCAAATTATATCGCGCCAAGTCTTTCAAAAGACTATAGATTAAGAGAAGATTGGGGCGGAATTCCAGAGTATAGACCAAACGATCAGGGTCTCATTACCAATAACGATTTTTTTGGAGGCAATCTTCTAGGTATAATAAGCAAACTTTCATATTTAAAAGACCTTGGTATAACAGTCATTTATCTGAACCCGATTGTAGAAGCTCACTCAAATCATAGGTATGATACCGGAGATTTTAAAAAAGTGGATCCGATTCTCGGAACCCTTGCGGACTTTAGAAACCTCTGCATAGAGAGCAAAAAAATGGGAATCCGTATCATCTTAGATGGTGTATTTAACCATACAGGCAGCGACAGTCTTTATTTTAACAAAACTGGCAGCTATCCTGGACTTGGTGCCTATCAAAGCAAAGCCTCCCCCTATTATAGCTGGTATCATTTTTCGGAATTTCCGGACAAGTATGATGCCTGGTGGGGAATATCGACTTTGCCTCAAGTTAATGAACAAGAAGAAACCTATTTGAACTATATATTAAGGGATAACGATTCTGTTATAAAATTTTGGCTGGAATCGGGTGCTTCCGGCTTCAGGTTAGATGTAGTCGACGAACTGCCTTCTGAATTTCTACGTCAGCTTCGAAGTACGCTTAAGTCGATAGATGAGGATGCAGTTCTTATAGGGGAAGTCTGGGAAAATGCATCAAATAAAATAAGCTATGGCAAAAGAAGGCGATATTTCCTTGGGGAAGAATTGGATAGCGTTATGAACTATCCGGTAAAAGATGCCTTAATTCGTTATGTCGCCTATGAGAAAAGTGCTGAAACCTTAGCCGGTGTCGTTGAAGAACTCTGGGAAGATTATCCTTGGCCTGTATTCAATAGTCTGATGAATACACTCGGAACCCATGATACGGTTCGTATTCTGACAGTGCTTGGCCTGACTGATAAAATAAACGGCTTTTCGCGGGATGAAAAAGCCAGACTAACCTTATCCTCACAGGAATATCGCTTGGCAAAGGATAGGCTTTACATTTTACTCATGCTATGGGTTTTTCTTCCAGGAATACCTTGTATTTATTATGGCGATGAAATTGGGATGCAAGGCGCTGAGGATCCCTTTAATAGGGGCTGCTTTGATTCTAATGCAGGCGATACTGAAATCCTGGCCTATTATAAGGAGCTCATTAGTATAAGGGCTCAAATAGAGTTTATCGATCAATATGATTATAGGCCGGTACTCTCGCGAAATAGTCTTTATGTTTTTTCAAGACGGTTCGAGAACACTATTGTTTATATCGCAGTCAATTCCGGAAACACTACTGAGGTATTTTATTTGGATAGTGCCTGCAAAGGGAAAATAAAAAAAGCGCTTGTTCATGCTGATGCAAGCCTTGAGGCGGACGGAAAAGCAATATTGACTGGACTATCGGGGTTTATTGCGTTTCTGCAAATAGCATAAGAATTGCATAAAAAAACCTGCATCTTATGCAGGTTTTGAAGGTTAATTAAATGGCTTTGCTGACTTTGTTGCTGGTTCTTAGGCATCTTGTACAAATCTTTTTTCTTGACATAGTGCCATCGACACTGATGACTGCTGTCTGAATGTTGGCATTCCATTTTCTTCTGGTATGTCTGTTGGAATGGCTGACATTATTGCCGGAAACCTGGCCTTTACCGCACACTTCACATTTATTTGACATTTACTGCACCTCCTTATTTGTAATGCATCCGCATATATTTCGTACTGAACAAGCGTTATTATAACACACTAAATCTTCTGTGTAAAATAAAATGTTTAAATATTTGCAAAAAAAATATATAATGTCTTAGTAGTCAGCTGGTGAATAGGGGTGGAAGTATTGTATTATAAGTTTCAATCTGAATCTGGATTAATTATGCTGAAAGATTCAGTTATTAAGAGAATCGTTATGGAGTGCGTTGCTTTATTTCCAGATAAAGTTAAACTCGCAAATCACAAAGGCCAGGTAACCGGACTCGTTGCTGGAATTGTAGGATTTGATGATGCCAGTCATATCATCGTAGCAAAAGGAACTACGGGTATTGATATAAAGCTTTATATCGTAATAAAATTCGGAACAAGTATCACCATGGTAACCGAATTGATTATCGAGTCAATCCGGGAAAAGATCCTTGGCATTTTAGGGGTCGAAGTAGACAGCATTTCTATTGTTGTATCCGGTATGCAGGCAAAAAAACTTGCGCGGCGCAATATTGAGGTAAAAGGCTAAAATGAAGGACTTTCAAAAGGAGCTTAAGGCCGACGTCAGCAGTTTGAAGGGTATTGGGCCGAAAAAGGCAATAAAACTTCAAAAAATCGGCATTCGATCGATCAGCGATTTTATTTTTTATTTTCCTAGAGATTATGAAGACAGACGCTATGTCAAAAATATTTCGGAAGTTAACGATGGAGAGATCGCATTTCTAAGATGCAGGGCCGATCTGATTGTTAAAGGCAAAAATCGCTATGGCAAAAAAAATACATTGCGGCTTCTTGCTACAGATGATACCGGATCACTTGAAGTCGTTTTTTTTAATGCTGCCTTTATGGAAAACACATTTTTAAAGAATGAGACTTATAGTTTTTTTGGGAAAATCACTAAAAGGGATGGCCGCACCCAAATGATGCACCCTGATTTTGCTAAATGGGAAGAAAATCCTTCGAACGGAATTCTGCCCATCTATAATTTGACCCAGGGAATCCTCCAGAACGAAATGAGAAAATGGATCAAATCTGCTTTAACTTTGATAGAGGGTATTACAGATTATTTACCCATCGAAACTATAAAGCGTAATCGTTTATGCGGTCTGGACTATGCTCTTCATAACATACACTTTCCGGAAGACGTTCAAAAGTTGAAAGAAGCAAAATACAGACTAATCTTTGAAGAATTGCTTTTTCTTCAGATTGGGCTTCTGATCATAAGGGGCAAGCTGTTGGAACCGGGTAGAGGTATAGCCTTTTCGCCCAATACACCTATTGATGCATTCATACAAACCCTCCCCTATAATCTTACCAATGCTCAGCTTCGTGTGCTTGAAACGATTATCAGCGATATGGAAATTCCTAAAGTCATGAGCAGACTGATACAGGGAGATGTAGGCTCCGGCAAAACTGTACTGGCAGCAGCCGCAATCTATAAGGCTTTTCAATCAGGTTATCAGGCCGTTATGATGGCGCCGACCGAACTCCTGGCCAGGCAGCATTATCTGACAATGCAGGAATTGTTTAAAAATTTTGATTTGCAGATAGGCTTTCTGTCGGCGAATATATCCGGAAATGCAAGAAAAAAACTGCTGAGTGAACTGATAACAGGCGAAATCAACTTACTGATCGGGACTCATGCGGTCATCCAACCGACAGTATTATTCAAAAATCTCGGATTGGTCATAACTGACGAGCAGCATAGATTTGGCGTAAATCAACGTGTGCTCTTATCAAAAAAAGGTGTGGACCCTGATATATTGGTTATGACAGCTACGCCCATCCCCAGAACTTTAGCAATTATTCTTTATGGTGATCTTGATATTTCCGTTCTTGATGAAATGCCTCCTGGACGTAAAAAAATCATTACGCGTATTACCACTAAAGATGATAGAAAATCTGCCTATGCATTTATAAAAGAAGAAATAAAAAATGGCAGACAGGCCTATGTTGTAGCGCCTCTAATCGAAGACTCCGAAGTATTGGATGCGAAATCAGCTACAGGATTATTTGATGAGCTCAGCATAGAATTTAAAGGTTTCAGAACGGCTCTCATTCATGGAGAATTGAAGCAAACAGAAAAGGACGCTATAATGTCGAGTTTTAATGAAGGAAAGATTGATGTTCTTATTGCTACAGTTGTCATAGAGGTTGGAATCAATGTGCCAAATGCCACTTGTATACTCATCGAAAATGCTGAGCGTTTTGGTCTAGCCCAACTGCATCAGCTCCGTGGTCGAGTAGGAAGGGCTGAATATCAGTCCTACTGCTTTCTTTCAACGGATACCGATTCAAAACTTGGAATTGAAAGAACCGATATTATGCAGCAAACCAATGATGGTTTTCTCATCGCAGATAAGGATTTAGAGTTAAGGGGACCAGGTGAATTTTTCGGCACGAAGCAGCATGGTTTACCGGAATTAAAAATTGCAAACCTTATTAAACACATTAAAGTATTGGAACAGGTGAGAAGAGAATCATCGGTTTTACTGGCGTCGGATCCTAATTTAATCAGGCGTGAGCATGCGGAACTTAAAGGGCATATAGAGCAGATGTTCGAGATTGTCGAAGGAGTTATACTCTAAATCAAAGAATTATTCCCTATGAAAAAGATAGCATTTGAAAACAGCGATACATGTGATAGAATAATGCATGAAAGGGGCGAAGCCTTTTGAGAATAATAACAGGTGACTTAAAAGGGAGAAGATTATTTTCTCCAAATGATAAAAATATCAGACCTACATCTGATAAGGTTAAAGAGTCTATTTTTAATATGATAGCCGAATATACGGAAGATGCTGTAGCGGTGGATTTGTTTTGCGGAACTGGCAACATTGGTCTTGAAGCGATCAGCAGAGGGGCAAAGCGGGTTTATTTCATCGATAAATCAAGAGAAAGCATTGTACTGACTAAAAAAAATGTAGCCCATTGCAAAGTTGAAGATCAGGCAATACTCATAAGTTCGGATTATGAGCGGGGTTTAACCGCAATCAAGGAAAAAGTGGATATTATTTTCCTTGATCCACCCTATAAGGCCGGCTTCCTTGCAAACTGCATAGTGAAAATAGACGAACTTGAACTTCTTTCCCGCAGCGGCATTATCGTGTGTGAGCATGGACATGACGAGAAGCTGCCGGATACAATGGCTTCCTTAATTAAATTAAGAGAAAAACGTTATGGTAAGAGTATTATTGATATTTATGGACATGACCAGGAGGATACTAAATCATGAAGACAGCTTTATACGCAGGCTCATTTGACCCAATTACCAATGGACACCTGGATCTGATTATTAGGGCAGCTAAGCTAACGGATAAGCTTATTGTATGCGTTACCCAAAACCAATCGAAAACAGCCTTCTTTACAGTTGAAGAAAGAATAAAAATGCTGAAGAGTGTGACTGCAGATTACCACAATGTTGAGATAGATAGCTTCTCCGGACTTTTAGCGAACTATGTGGCCAAAAATAATATCGACGCTGTAGTAAGAGGCCTTAGGGCCAGTATGGATTTTGAATACGAAATTCAAATGGCTCAAATGAATGCAAGACTTTATGATAAAATGGAGACAATTTTTTTAATGACAAGTCCTAATAATTCTTTTGTCAGTTCAAGTATCGTCAAGGAGGTATTCAAACTTAAAGGCAACATTGAAGGCCTGGTTCCGGAAGAGGTATTAAAAATTATGAAGGAAAAATTTGATCAATAGTATAAGGAGGGAATTACTTATGAAGGTTTTAGAGCTTCTAGACGAGTTAAAAGATATTATAGATACCAGCGCTGGCTTCCCCTTAACCGGGAAAGTTCTTATTGATGCGGAAGAGGTGCTGGAAATCGTCAGCGAGATTAGACTGGAGCTTCCTGCTGAAATTCAACAGGCGCAATGGATCAAGGATGAACGCCAGCGTATATTGGATGAAGCTAAAAAAGAATATGATAATGTCTTAAAAGAAGCCAGACTTCAAGCTGAAGCTCTGATCGAAAATGATGATATTATGCTAAAATCAAAAATTAGAGCTGATGAAATTCTGAGAATGGCTGAAGCAACATCCAGAAATCTTAAAATGGGGACCTTTGAATACATTGACAGCATTCTGTTTAATTTTCAGGAAAAAATGGAAAAACTAAACTCAGTCTACTTTGAAGAAATGTTTACGAATCTGCAAAGAACCTTCGACCA
>JBBRXH010000080.1:0-7370 GCA_038248565.1 Peptostreptococcales bacterium
GCCTGGAAACCATTGCAGATCCCAAGAACAAGGCCATCCCGCTCATTGATCAGCTCCATGGTCGCCGCTTTAATCAGGGGATTTCTGAATACTGCCGTTATAAATTTAGCTGATCCGTCCGGCTCGTCGCCTCCGCTGAATCCGCCGGGCAGCATCAGTATCTGGCTGTTCCTGATTCTTTTTGCCATTTCTTCAATGGAAGCATTAAGCTGATCCGATTTAAGATTTCTTAGGATCATGATTTCTGCCTTCGCCCCAGCCCTTTCAAATGCGCGCCTTGAATCCATTTCGCAATTCGTACCCGGGAAAGCCATGATGGTCACATTAGGGCTCGCGCTCCTGTTAGCAGGCTTTGCCTGATTACGGGCGTAATACCGCACCATCGGCACTGCATTGGATGAGTTTGACGGATTCAGTTCAGCAACCCTCGTCGGGAAAACCGATTCAAGAGCATGACGCCATGCCCGAAGGATCATATCCAGTTCAATCTCTGTATTTAAAATACTAATACTGGTCTCTTTTCGCGTTGTGCCGATTATTTTATAGGCTGCGCCTTTAAGAAGCGCTTCAATATCTTTAGTATTCTCCATCTCTACGATCAAAGCACCGTAAATTGGTCTGAAAAGTTGTTCTCTTTTAAGGTTTGCTAGCTTCACGCCGATTTTATTTCCTGCAGCCATCTTTGTCACAGCTGCCAGGATGCCCCCTCTGCCGATGACGCTTGCAGACAGGATCTTCCCCTCCAAAGCCAGACTTCTGACAGCGTTCATATTAATTTTATACTGCTCAAAATCTATGACCTGATCCTGGTCCATACCGGCGAATATGGCCACCAGAGTACTGTCTGTTTTCTTAAATTCCGAGGAAATAATCTGTTCAGCAGAGGCCGTGGCTACAGCGAATGAAATCAGAGTAGGCGGCACATGTCTGTCCATAAAGGTCCCTGACATGCTGTCCTTGCCGCCGATGGCAGGTATACCCAGTCGCTCCTGGGCCTTTAGGCCTCCAAGCAATGCTGCAAAGGGCTGCCCCCACTTCTCAGGACTGCTGCCGAGTCTTTCGAAGTATTCCTGGAAACTCAGTCTCGACTTAGTAAAGTCTCCTCCCATGGCAGCGATTTTTGTTGCAGAATCCACCACAGCGTACAAAGCCCCATGAAATGGACTTTTTGCGGATAATTCCGGGTCAAATCCATAGGACATCAGTGTGGCTGTGTCCGTATCGCCTTTTAGCACCGGCAGTTTAGCCGCCATACCTGCCTGAGGACTCAGCTGATATTTGCCGCCAAGGGGCATTAATACTGTGCCGACTCCGATAGTGCTGTCAAACCCTTCCACCAGGCCTTTCTGGCTGGCGCAGTTTAAATCGGATAACATATTGAACCACTGTTCTCTTAAACTGATCTTTTCCGGATCTCCGAATTCATTGGTCCTTGAAAAAAGATCCTCCTGACTCCCGCCATCAACAATGACCTGTGCCGTTTGCTTTACGCCATTGGTATCCAGAAATTCGCGGCTCAGATCCAGTATACAGGCGTCTCTCCAGTACATGCGAAAGCGCCCTGTATCCGTAACCTTTGCTACCGCTACTGCCTCCAGATTTTCTTCCTCTGCCAGCTTGATAAAGGCCTGGCTATCCTTGGCAGAAACCACCACGGCCATTCTCTCCTGGGATTCTGAAATAGCAAGCTCAGTGCCATCCAGACCTTCATATTTTTTTAGGACCAGATCCAGGTTTAAATCTATGCTGTCTGCAAGTTCACCGATGGCTACCGATGATCCTCCAGCACCAAAATCATTGCATTTTTTAATAAGATGGGTTGCTTCCGGCCTTCTGAAAAGCCTCTGGATATTTCTCTCTACCGGCGGATTGCCCTTCTGGACCTCCGCACCGCAGTTTAATATAGAATCTTCGGTATGTTCCTTGGATGATCCAGTGGCACCACCACAGCCGTCTCTTCCGGTTCTGCCGCCGAGGAGTATGATATCATCCCCTGTCATAGGCTTCTCCCGCCTGACATTGCTGGCCGGTGCCGCCCCGATAACTGCCCCGACTTCCATCCGCTTGGCCACGTAGCCTTCATGATATATTTCAGAGACCTGTCCCGTGGCAAGACCGATCTGATTGCCATAGGATCTGTACCCCGCTGCCGATTCACGGGTAATTTTACGTTGCGGAAGCTTACCGGGCAGTGTATCTTCTATTTTTGTTCTCGGATCTCCGCTGCCAGTCACCCTCATGGCTTGATAAACATAAACTCTGCCTGAAAGCGGATCTCTTATTGCTCCGCCGAGGCAAGTCGCCGCCCCGCCAAAGGGCTCTATTTCAGTGGGGTGATTGTGGGTTTCGTTTTTAAACATCACCAGCCAGTCTTCTTCTACATTATCTACCGTAGCCTTCACTTTTATGCTGCAGGCGTTTATTTCATCTGATTCATCCAAATCTGTCAGGAGTCCCTTTGCTTTAAGGTGCTTGGTCCCGATGACAGCCAGGTCCATAAGGCTGATGTCCTTATCCTTTTCTTTTTCGCCATAAACCTCCTGCCTGATCTTAAGGTAATCCTCAAAGGCCGACTGAAAAAGCTGTTTATAAAGGCCCTCTGCGAATTGAACCTCTGAAATTTTGGTTAAGAATGTCGTATGTCTGCAATGATCGGACCAGTAGGTATCTATGACTTTTAATTCCGTCATGGTAGGCTCGCGCTTCTCGCTATTTTTATAATACTGTTGAACAAAAATCATGTCCTCAAGGCTCATGGCAAAAGCCATTTTTTCCCTATAGGCAGCGATCCCGGCGCGTGACATTTCCCTAAACCCCTCAACGATGGCCACATCCTTTGGATAAGCCATTTCAAGAGACAGACTCTCTGGTTTGTCAAAGGATACTTCATGTGAATCTACCGGGTTTATACAATAATTTTTGATCGCGCTGAATTCAGCCTCTGACAGGCTGCCCGAAAGCAGGATTACCCTTGCGAATCTGACCGTCGGCTTTTCGCCTCCGCTGATCAATTGCATGCATTGGGCCGCAGAGTCTGCCCTTTGATCAAACTGACCGGGAAGATAAGATGCAGCAAAATATCTAATCCCTTGCTTTGAATCGTCATCTGAAGCATTATCCTTTAAATTTGGGATTTGTTCATCATAAGCCAAATCTACGGCTGCCTCAGAGAAGATCGTATATTTTGAAGCCTGATAAGCTTCTTCATCAATACCTTCTATATCATATCTATTGAGGATTCTAACTTTTTTTAGACCAGTCAAGTGTAAACTCTCCCTGAGATCTAAAAAGAGACCTGAAGCCTCTACATCAAAGCCTTGTTTCTTTTCAACATAAATTCGTTTCACCATTTGAACAACTTCCCCTCTATAACATTTCCCTATGTATCTATCATAGCAATAACCCGACTATTTTACAAACAAAAACCGAAGTTACCTTCGGTTTTTACACTTTATCCGTTTATTCTTTTTGTTTGCTAATAGTATTGTCCGGTTTTATAGAGCAGCCTGAAGGCCGGTTCCATAACCATTGGTAGACAGGAAATATTTCATCTTGTCATATTTCAGTTGAACCTGATTTGCATATCTGGTTGAAAATCCGCCTCGATTAACGCTGGCAGAACCCTGATTGTAGGCAGATAAGGCTTTGGTCAAATCGCCGTTATAGGCAGTAATGCGTTCCTTCAGGTACAATGTCCCGAATTCCACATTCTTATGGGCATCGAGAAGGTCTGCTTTTGTAAGACCATATCTTGCTCCTGTAGCAGGCATGACCTGCATCATCCCAAGAGCCCCCCCCGAACTGCGAGCGCTGGCTGTAAAGGTGCTTTCCTTGTGAGCAACTGCCATAAGCAGTAGCGGATCCATTTTAAAAATCGCTGCTTCCTGCTTGAAAAGGAAAACCAGATTCTGAGCTTTAGCCACGGTATAGTTTTTGTTGCTGCTTATGACATAATTCACCAGGCCTTTGTTGTATCTGGATTCAGGCTCATTGAAGGTGGAAACAGCGGTTGTGATTCCGTCTGTGGTCAGATACACCCCTGTGTAGGAATCAAAATACATATCCCAGCCGAAAACCGGATCAGCTTTTAACGCCCCAAGTGGTACATAAATCACGTCGCCGACGGCTAAAATTTCATATGTTTGTACGGGCTGATCTGCGGTTACTGTTTCTATTACAGCTTCAGTTGCAACTTCCGTTGCAGCTTCAGTTTCCCTTGCTGGTTCAGTATCTGCCTGATTCGTATCCGAGTCACCAACCTGTGCGGCAACGTCAAGGGCGCTATTCACAAAACCGGCAATCGGGTTTATTTGTTCTTCTGCTACGAGTTTTAATTTGACATCTGTCAATACCTCTGCAGCAATCTTTGTCTGGTTGGTCTTCATCCACTGCTGGCTAAAATTCTGCTGAGTGGGTGCGGTTTTAGTTAGTGTAACTGTGCGGCTTTCCCAATTCATATCCCATTTAAATCCGAGTATATTACCCATCTCGGCTGTCAATGGAAAATAGGTCATGTTCTTGTAGAGAAAAAATGGATTATCTGATTGATAATTTACAAGTTTTACTCCGTTTACGACTATATTCTTATTGAAATATTCTGCTTGTACGGTTTCTTCTGCACAAATAGAAATTGAAGAGAAAAGTAAGATTGTCAACGAAAGCCACACTGTTAAAAGCTTCTTTGCCATATTGCTTTTTCCTCTCTTTCTTTGTGTTTTATTCTAAACACTTGGTTATTATACCATATGTAGATTGAAAGTACACCTTTTTTTGCTATTTTGTATATGCTACTGGCCAATCCCATTGAAATTCGTGGCTTTAAGCACTGCGTTCTTCCAGCCGTTGTAGAGGGAAATACGATCTTTCTGCTGCATATGCGGCTTAAAAACGCTATCAGCCATTCTATTTTTTTGGATATCGTCAAGGCTCTTCCAAAAGCCGGAATATAGTCCAGCAAGATAAGCCGCACCAAGAGCTGTCGTTTCTATGATTTCCGGCCTCTCCACCTGTACATTCAGGATATCCGCCTGAAACTGCATAAGAAAATTATTAGAAGAAGCGCCGCCATCGACTTTAAAGGATTTTATCCAGATTCCTTCGTCTGTTTCGATTGCTTCAAGAATGCTTTTTACCTGATAAGCTATGGCTTCCAGAGCTGCGCGCACGATTTGTTTTTTTCCAGTTCCCCTTGAAATTCCGGTGATGATGCCTCTGCAATCCATGTCCCAAAAGGGTGCGCCAAGACCTACAAAAGCCGGGACGATATAGACGCCCCCGCAATCCTCAATACTAAGAGCCAGTTCTTCACTCTCAGCGGAGGTTTTAATAAGCTGCATCTCATCCCGAAGCCATTGAATGACGGCGCCTCCGATAAAGACGCTGCCCTCAAGGGCATAACAGATTTTACCATCGATACCCCAGGCGATGGTCGTCAGAAGGCCGCTTTTTGATTTAAGCGGTTTATCCCCAGTATTCATAAGCATAAAGCAGCCTGTTCCATAAGTATTTTTTACTGCCCCACGCTTAAAACAAGTCTGCCCAAACAAGGCAGCCTGCTGATCCCCAGCCACGCCATTAATAGGCAGCTTCGCCCCGGAATAGGTATAGTAACCAAAGCTGCCGCTGGAATTTCGCACCTCGGGCAACATACTCCTCGGGATATCAAGTTCTTCAAGCATCCTCTCATCCCAAGCCAGCTTATTGATATCATAGAGCATCGTCCGCGAAGCATTGCTGTAATCAGTTGCGTGAACTTTCCCCCCGGTCAGATTCCAAATCAGCCAGGTATCTATTGTGCCAAAGACCAGCCTGCCATTTCTGGCATCTTCTCTGGCTCCGGGAACGTTATCCAGGATCCATTTTATTTTGGTAGCGGAAAAATAGGCATCGATCACAAGGCCTGTGGTATCTTTCACATAGGCTTCCAATCCCTTTTCCTTTAATTTATTGCAGATTTCAGAGGTCCTTCTGCATTGCCAGACGATGGCGTTATAGATGGGTTTTCCGGAAAATCGATCCCACACGACGGTGGTTTCTCTTTGATTGGTGATGCCGATGGAGTCTATATCTGAAGCTTTTAATCCAGCGCTGCTTAGTGCCTTATCCATAGTGCGCAGCTGACTGTTTAATATATCCATAGGGTCATGCTCTACCCAGCCAGGGGCTGGATAAATCTGAGGAAACTCTTCTCTTTCCAAGGCTATGATCCGACCGATTTTATCAAAAATGACCGTTCTGGAACTGGTGGTACCCTGATCTAAAGCCATAATATAGTGTCCCATATGGACCCCCTTCGGTTGAAAATCGGTTGAGAATCTGCTGATGAATCCTCTTATTCGAGATAGTTTGAAGTTTTTAATATTCTGCTGTTTTTTATATATACGCGTGGAACTCTCCTGCCAATGGCACAGAGCAGTTCATAGCTGATTTTACCCGACTTTTCGGCTACTTCATCCACAGGAATCTCCAAAAGACCATCTGATCCAAAAAACACCACCTCATCCCCAACTTTAATGTCTTCTATACCTGTGACATCGATCATGCACTGATCCATACAGATATTGCCGACGATAGGACGCTTTTGGCCCTTAACGATAACTTCGCCCTTATTGCTGAGGAGCCTCGTATAGCCATCTGCGTAACCCATAGGAATCGTAGCGATCTTCTGACCGGCTTTGCCTTCATAGTTTAGACCATAACTGATCCCGCCTCCAGAAGATAGGGTTTTAATAAATGAAATCCTTGCTTTCAAGGTCATAACAGGTTTGAGGTCCAAAACCTCATGATCCACCTCTGAGGAAGGATAAACGCCATAGAGTATGATACCGGGCCTCACCATGGAAAGGTTCATTTCCGGCATATCGATTACAGCGGCACTGTTGGAAATGTGTTTAATCGGTATGGCAAGGCCTGCCGCTTCGAGCCTTGTTACGAAGTTCATAAACACTTCGTATTGCTTTATAGTGAAGGTTTTATCGGCCTCATCGGAAACGGCGAAATGGGAATAAATTCCGTTGATCTTAATATTTGGGAGTTTGGATATGGCAAGTATTTCCTCAAAGGAATGCAAGTCCGGTGAGAAACCGATTCTGTTCATGCCGGAATCGATCTTAATATGAACGCTGACGCCCATACCGGCTTTTTCTGCCGCCATGGAAATCTGCTGGGCCTGATCATAAGAAATGACAGTTTGGATAACGCCGAACCGAATAGCTTCTTCTATGCTATCTGAAGGGATGTAGCCAAGCACCATAGTCTGGGCTTTTTTGTATTCCTTGCGTATTTCTATAGCCTCATTGCTGGAGGATACGGCAATCATATCGACGCCGCTCTCAAGGAGCACTCCGCTGATTTCAAGGGATCCGTGGCCA
>JBBRXH010000081.1:0-7365 GCA_038248565.1 Peptostreptococcales bacterium
CCCCCTGATATCCGTATAGTTGCTCTGAGCTGCCGCGCCTACCGCAAAGCTGGGGATCCAGGCTAAGGTCAATGCTAGTATTAGAACTAAACTTAGAAGTGTTTTTCTCATCAATGATTCCTCCTTTATATATTTTTTTAGCGCTTACCCTGCCCATTAATGACGATGGTATTTGCAAGGGCAAGACCTGTTGAAACGATAGCCATTCCTGTGAAAGCCGCTGCGATACTTATTGTTTCGCCCAACCAGCCGAATATCGGAAAAACAAATAGCATAAAAAAGCTGAATACCATACTGGAGAAGGAAAGCAATGTGGCCCTCTTATCGCTGTCAATCAGCTTGTTGATGTAGTCTGAATAAACCACATAAAGTAGGCTGTCAAGAAATCCGATAATCAGGAAGGCAAAAATCGCGGTACTAAAGTTAATCATACCCCACATCACGAGCATAAACGCAATAGGTAAAGAAATCAATAGGCCTCTTTCCTTTACCTTTTGTTCGATTTTGTGGGCAAAAAAGCCGCCCAGGGCGCCGAGGACGCTGGACATGGCAAAGATCAGACCCATGTAAGATTCCTGTATGCCATTCCGGTTGCAGTAGATTTGCATATAGAAGAAAGTTGTGGTTGTGAAAACGCCCAGAGCATTCAGCAGAACAATCAGGTACAGCAGTCTCTTGTTACTCCTAATAGCTTTATAGCTGTCGATATACTGATGTTTAAGGGTGTGCACGACTCCCAGCTTAATTCTGTCATGATTGCGGCCAACTTTTGTCTCTTTAAAAAGTGTCGCAACCGCTACTGCGGCAAGAATGATAATCACCTGCCCCGAGAAGAGCAGATCATAACTTTGCATGGCGATCCAGCCGCCGATCGCAAGGGCTAAAGCCGTTGCCACCTGATAGGTGACTTCCATATAGCCGTTGACCTTCATATAACTGCTTTCTTGCCCTGTCTCTATCAGCGAATCATAGACCAGCGCATCTCCCGCACCGGATTCAAGGTTCCAGCCAATAGCACAGACTATAAATGCGATAAAAAAATGAGTGAAGCTGGTACCAAAGAGCATAATCAGCGTATAAGCAATAATGAATAACCTGCCGAGGATACGACTGGTTTTTCTCCCGAAAATATCTGCAATAGCGCCTGTTGGCGTCTCCATAAAAAAGGATGCCATTGGTCGTTTAAGATTCTCATTTTTTTACCCTGTCAAGTGCCAGCATACCAGCTGCCCCGACGACTGAGATGATGATGAGCGCTGGCCATATGGCGGTAATACCAAAGGCGCTTATGTAAAGTCCCACTCCCGCTGTGCCGAAGGCGCCTCCGATAGACCAGCTCAGGGTGCTGACTGCGCTGAATCTTGCTCTGAAATTCTGAGGAGAATTATTGGCCAGATAGACACCAAAATTTGTCACGACCAGAATCTCGCCCAATGTCCAGATAAAGGTTGATATTAGAAAGAGCGGCATAGTATTTATGAAGCCGATCATGCCAAATCCGACGCCATAAAGCAAACCTGCCAGTGCAATACACTGAAGAGGTTTTAAATTCTTCTTAACAGCAAAACCGCTGACAAACATAGTCATAACCAGTACGGTCACTGCATTAAGACTGCAAAGAATACCAAAATTTTTCGGGCCGTTCGTTCCGAATACATGGGACATCATGAGGGGCAGTGAAAACATGTGCTGGGTATAGACGATAGAGAATATTATATTAATACTTAAAAAAAGGACGATCTGGGGTCTCTTAGCGAGGGCCTGGAAGATATGGCCTTTCTCTGTTTTTTCAAGCTCCGGCGTTTCATGATCCTTAGTATAGTCCGGTAAGGATTCCTTAATAAAAGTCATCATCAGCAGAATTGCAATGAAAGAGGTGATGGCATCTCCGATAAAAATCCATTTAATATAGTTATTGAATAAAAACCCAGCTGCAATTGGCCCTATGGCTACGCCCAGGTTGATTCCAAGGTAGGACAAAGAAAATCCTGCCTGACGTTTTTCCGATGGCAGCACATCTGAGATAATGGCGCTCATGACCGGCCTGACACCCCCGTTGAAAAAACAGGAAATGCTGACCAGGACTATAATTGCAGTAGGGTCATTTGTAAATGCGCAAAGCAGCAGCATAAGCGCTGCTGAAGACTGGAAAAACAAATAGGTTTTTTTTCGTCCGTAATGATCCGAGAATTTACCGCCGGCATAAGCACCGGGTATAGACATCAGTGTCGAAATCATGACGCCAAAACCGGCTGTCTCAAAAGATAACCCCAGTTTATTCACAAGAAACAGGGTCAAAAATGGCAGCACAAAATCCCCAAATCGGTTGATGACCTGAGCGAAAAAAATGATATAGATATTTCTTGGCAGTCCTTTGAATGTATCAAGATAACCCATGCTTATAATACGTCTTCTGTGATGTGATCTAACCCTTCCTCAAGAAGATGAGGATCCTTTAAATATTTCTTGACCAGCTTGAAGGAATTGGAAAAATAAATGCCGTCGCAAATTCTCTCATCAACCACATAACCGATTTCACAGCATTTTTTGACAACCGGTGTATCGCCTTCTGCCACAACTATCCTTTTGCTTTTGCCCAAAGCCGCAAAAGTGCCGACTGATCCGAAGTCGTAAAGATGGTGATAGACATAATCCAAATTAATAGACTTTAAGTAGGTGAAAAACAGGCTGGTATGAAAAGGGCTGGCTTCGATGATTGCTTTCGGCAGCATGTTGTGTCTATCCATAAATTTTAAAATGCCTACAAGGACGGTTACGATACCTCCCGGAAGGGACATTATGCCAGCTGCGATTTTATCCGCTTTGTTGCTTGCGGTGTCAGGAACGCTTTCCCGAATATCCCGATCTATAATTTTGGCAACCTGGAAGATATTTTCCTTGCCGTTAAAAACAAACTTCAGAGAAGTCTCCTCTCCGTCGTCTCGCAGGGCTTTTTTGATGACCAAAGAAATGCAGATTTGATTTCTGGCATAAACCCTGCTGCTCATGATAAAACGGTTGAGTTGGGGCCTTTGGGCAAAAACGCGAACGAAAACAGCGATCATCACATGTAAATAACTGATATCAAACCCCTGTTCACTCTTTTCCCTGATATAAGCATCTATAGTCTCTGTGTAAATGAGTTGCTTGCTGAAAACCTGAGCATCACTTCGCCTGGCGGCTATGTGGGGAAGGATTTTCATAAAAGGTCCGATTGTTTTTAGCAGTCTGCCATCCGTTCGTTTCATACATATCCCTCTCTGCGCTAAAAGTTGATTATGTAGTATTATAACATTAAATTGACAGTCTATGCCAACTGATGATTTGCAAAGCTAATCAAAAAATGAAATGCAGGCGAATGCACATTCGCCTGCGAAATCAAGATCTTTATTTTGCTCTTAAGGTTTGATTGGGTTTTATTTTGCGCTGGGAACAAACAGTCTCTGGCCATTTTTAGTGTAGTCCCCGATGATTTTCTGGCCTTCGGCGGATGTGATAAAGACTTCAAATGCATTAGCGGCTTTAAAGTTTGAATTTGAGTATTTGGCTGGGTTTACAGCAATGACGCCGTAAGGGTTGTAAAGGATCGTATCGCCCTGAACCATGATTCCAAGACTGGTCATATTATCCATCATGGAGCCCCAGGTCCCGCTGTCGACTAAGGTATAGGCTTTAAGTTCATTGGCCATGGTCATCGTATCCCCCATGCCTTTTCCTGCTTCAAGATACCATTTATCAGTGGCTGCAACGGGTGTAGCTAAAGCTTTCTTCCAGATTGCCAGCTCCTTTGTGTTGGTTCCTGATTTGTCAGCCCTGGAAATGAAAGTGCTGTCTGTGTCGGAAATGCGCTTGAAGGCTTCGGAAGCTGAAGCCAGGCCTTTTATTTTGGCCGGGTCTTCTTTAGGTCCAACGATGTAAAAGAAATTATACATAACATCTTTTCTGTTGATGCCAAAACCGTCGGCGAGGAATTTATCTTCTGCTGCTCTTGAATGAACAAGAAGTACGTCCGCATCTCCGCGTTCGCCCATGGCGATGGCTTCTCCGGATCCAACGGCAACAACCTTGGTGACTACACCATACTTTTTATCGAAAGCAGGAATCAAGACATCAAAGAGGCCTGTATCCTGGGTGCTGGTGGTCGATGCCAGAACCATGGTAGAGCCTTTAACCG
The DNA here is from genome assembly GCA_038248565.1 of Peptostreptococcales bacterium. Lineage (GTDB taxonomy): Bacteria > Bacillota > Clostridia > Peptostreptococcales > Anaerovoracaceae > JBBRXH01. Next base: position 4,175 of record JBBRXH010000081.1, read on the forward strand.
GTAAATCTGCTGTTGGCATTCCCGGTACAGCCGGTGGGGTTAGTTTTGCCAGTGCAGCCTTTGCCCAGGCCTTCTGTCCTGGCGTACCCGTCATGATCAGTTTGTTTAGATACAGCTGCTGGTTCGTGACAGTTGCTGCTCCTGCCTTTGACAGTTCTGATGCTGCCCAGGCCTGCTGACCCGGCGTACCTGTCTTGATCAGCTTGTTTAGATACAGTTCCTGGTTGGTATCCGCTGCGAAAGCAAAGGAAGCGCAAGCTGCTACAAGTGTCAGGGTAAGGATGAGACTTAAAATTTTTCTCATTTTTCTACTCCTTCTTAATCAATAAAAATAATTAATCAATATATCATGTTCCCGCTGATAAAGGCCTGAGTTCTTTGATCCAGGGGTTTTTCGAAGAGTTCTTCGCCATAGCCCTGTTCAACGATCTGGCCGTTTAGCATGAAAACGATGTTATCCGCAAGTCTTCTTGCCTGAAACATATTATGCGTTACAACAATTACCGTCGTCTTATAGTGTTTTGAAGCTTTTTTGATCATATCCTCAATGATGGCCACGTTGGCCGGATCCAGATTGGCTGTCGGCTCATCCATCAGGAGCAGATCAGGCTTAATGATCATGGCCCGGGCAACTGATACCCGGCCGGCTTCGCCGCCTGAAAGGGTTATGGCTTTTTGTGATAGCAGCTCTGTCAATCCCAGAAATGCTGCCGAATCTTTTAGCCTTTCGTGGACTTCGTTCTTGGCTAGCTTTCTCACTTTTAAACCATAAGCGATATTATTGTATACCGAAGTATTAAACATGACCGGTTTTTGAAAAACCAGGGCCATTCTGCGGAAACCCTCCGGCGAATAGCTTGAAACTCTGGAGTTCTCCTCGCCTTCGAAGATTATTTTTCCGGTGTCCGGTTTTTCAATGCCGTTTATCAGGGAGAGCAAGGTGCTCTTTCCTGCGCCGCTGGGTCCAATTATGGCGGTTATCTTCCCCTCCTCAATCTCGAGGCTTGGAATATCCAATACGGTTTTACCATTATAGATTTTTGTAATATTCTCAACAGTTAGTATAGCCATCAGGATGCCCTCCCATAATTCCTAAGGATTTCCAGAAGACCGTTGACGATAAAAGACATTATAAGCAGGATCATCCCGAGAGCAAGTGCCGTTTGAAACTCACCCATACCCTTTTGAAGGGCTATGGCCGTAGTCATCACTCTTGTCATATAGCGAATATTTCCGCCGACCATCATAACAGCACCGACTTCCGAAAGCAGCCTGCCGAAAACGACGATTAAGGCTGAATAGAGGCCAAATCTGGCTTCACTGATGATTTTTACAGCGACCTGGAAAGGTGTCCCTCCCAGGCTCTTCGCCGTTAGTTTGACCAGTCTGTCCACGCTTAAGATAGCCGTTGAAGTCAGTCCCATCATAAGGGGCAAGGCCAGCAGGAATTGTGCGATGATCATAGCCGTAGGGGTAAACAAAAGTCTATGATCCCCAACCAGACCTGTCTGATTGGAAAGCAGAATGTAGACCACAAGGCCCACAACAACCGGAGGTACGCTCATCAGGGAATTGACCATATTCATAACGATGGCTTTGCCCGGGAATTTTTTTAATGCTAAAACCACGCCCAGGGGTATACCCATAAGTGCGGCAAAAAACAAGGCCGTCAGGGTGACTCTAAGCGAAAGAAAGATGATGCCGTAAAGCTCCGGATCGAAAGACACCAGTAGTCTTGCTGCCTCGCCGAAAGCCTGTGAAAAGGAAGAAATAATAACACCTCCAAAAAAATAAAACAATCCAAAAAAGGATTGCATTTTGAGCGCTTAAACGCTTAATTGACTTTTTCCTTTTCAAATACGGAGGGCATGGAGATTTCTCGCCATACCTTTATGCATCAGGAGTGATCCTGCTGCATTGGTCTATGTCTCATGAACGGCGGTAATTAGCCGGCGCCTTTAGAAACAGGGACTCGGAAAAAAATATGAAGTTCGTTCTTTTTCATAATACTATACTATCAATGGGGAATCAAGCCACATCGGCATATTTTTACCTATGGTCACCTTAAGTTGCTTTTTCAATCAGCCATATTCACCTTAATGCTCAGCTTAAAGGCCCTCTACCTGCATAAGCCGGAAAATCTCCTCCTCGCCGGTGGTTACTTCCGCCTTAATTCTGTCCGTTTCTAGGGTAGCTGCGCCAACAAAATCAGCATCCTTGATGGATCCCAAATTGATTTTCACATTGTAAATGGCAGACAAAGCAGCCGTTCTCGCCAGCATGCCGGCTACGGCACCATCTGTAATGGCATTCTTATTGCCTTTTACCACCACAATTTTTGCCAAGTTTAGAACCTGGGCAGATCTTCCGGCTGCCGCAAGAGGTACTGTTGCGGCCTGTTTCATAGAGGATTGAATTTCAGCGGTCCTGCGCTGCTTGTCAGCGTCTGTCTCCTTAGGCATTTTATATGCCATTATGACTCTGGCATAAGCATCCGAATCTCTGTCGATATCCTTTAGCAGCTCTCCCCTCAATGCCGATGCCTGTGCAGCGATTTCTGACATTTCAACATAGACATCTTCATAACTTTTCTTCCCAAGGGTCAAGACAGCCACCATTTCAACGAGGGCAGCGGCGGCGGCACCGCTCTGTGCTGCAATGCTGCCTCCTCCCGGGACAGGGCTATCTCCGGCGGTCTCTTCTAAAAATTCAGCGAGTGTTTTATCGATCAGCATATCCAGCTCTCCTTCTATTTTTTTATAATTCTGCCATTCTTGATGACCGTTCCCACATTGTTGATGGCCATGTGATAGGCTAAAAATGTATGAGACGGACAATTGTGGATGACCACATCCGCCGCCTTGCCCACATCTATGCTGCCGATGTGATGGGCCCTATCCAGTGCCGCAGCGCCGTTAATGGTCAACGCTGTGATGACTTCTTCTATTTTCATATTCATCTGCAGAGTCGATAAGGCTATAATCAGCGGGATCGATTCTGTAAAGCAGCTTCCTGGGTTGTAATCCGTTGCAAGGGCTACCGGGAGACCTTCGTCGATCATGAACCGGGCTCTGGCATAGGGCTCCCTGAGGCTAAAGGCAGTCCCGGGAAGCAGGGTGGCTATGGTCCCGCTGGCCTTAAGGGAAATCAGGTCATCATCCGAAGCCATGAGCAGGTGGTCCGCAGTCGTA
>JBBRXH010000082.1:0-7363 GCA_038248565.1 Peptostreptococcales bacterium
CGGTTATTGGCGGGACACCCACCTTAGGCTCACAGGTAACTGTGTCCAGGATATGCAGGTCAGATTTATTATGGACTGGCGCGTCGCCTCCAAGGAAAAGCTGCTGCTTCAGCAGGCTTTCTTTGATGATTCTTCAGCGGACGGTACAACCGGAATTCAAATTGTTTCAAGCGGTCCAGACTCCATCAAGGAAGAAATCAAGCACGGTTATCTCAAGATGATTTCGGCTGCTAAAAAAAATATATTTATTCAAACGCCTTATTTTGTGCCGGACTTAAGCATCCTTGAGTCCCTTAAGAATGCTGCGCTTTCAGGTATTGATCTGCGTATTATGATCCCGAATAAGCCGGACCATCTATTCGTCTATTGGGCCACTTATTCTTATATCGGCATCCTACTTGAAGCAGGAGCAAAAGTCTATATCTATGACAATGGTTTCATGCATGCAAAAACGATCTGCGTTGATGGTCAGGTTGCATCCGTAGGTTCTGCAAATTTTGACATCAGAAGCTTCAAACTTAATTTTGAAGTGAATGCTTTTATCTATGACACGACCGTGGTGAAGGAACTGGAAGCATATTTTGAAAAAGACATCTTATCCTCCCATGAGCTTAGTATGCAAAAATACAACGAACGATCCGTAAAGATTCAGTTCAAGGAATCCATAGCCCGATTGCTGTCGGACCTCTTGTAGCGTTTAAAAAAAATATTCAGTTTAATTATATTTTTGGTTGACAAGCCAAAAGCTCAGTGCTAGTATGTCTATAAACCGTAGACGAGGAAGTAAAACTACAAATCGGTCTCACAGCGAGTTCGGAATGGTGTAAGCCGAATAGATGCAGATGTAGATAAATGGGCCTCCGAGGGCAAAGCGAAAGAATTCGTTCAAGTAGCTTCGACGCATGCCAGCGTTAAAGGGCTAAGAGTGTGATAGCACTCTGCAGAGCGGATGCATAACATATGCATCAACCAAGGTGGTACCGCAGGTTAACACTTGTCCTTGTTTTTAAGGATAGGTGTTTTTTGTTGTATAGAAAAGAAAAGGAGAAAGACATGGATTTTAGAACTTACACCAAGGATTATCCAAACAAAGAAGGTTATTTTGGCGAATACGGCGGAGCATTCCTGCCCCCCCAACTTATTCCGGCTTTTGCCGAAATCACCGAAGCCTATCAGACGATCTGCCACTCATCCCATTTCATCAGTGAGCTCAGACGTATCCGCAAGGAATTTCAGGGACGTCCGACTCCGGTTTCTCATTGTGAAAACTTATCAAATTTATGTGGAAGCACGCAAATTTATCTGAAGCGCGAGGATCTGAATCATACCGGAGCTCACAAACTGAACCATTGCATGGGCGAAGGGCTTTTAGCCAAATTCATGGGCAAGAAAAAGCTCATCGCCGAAACCGGCGCCGGCCAGCATGGCGTAGCCCTTGCTACTGCTGCTGCCTTCTTCGGCCTCGAATGCGAAATACATATGGGCGTAGTAGACATTGCAAAGCAAGCACCCAACGTCGCCAGAATGAAAATACTCGGGGCCACAGTGGTTCCTGTAACTCACGGCCTGCAGACCTTAAAGGAAGCTGTCGATTCGGCATTTGAAGCCTATATGCATCAATATCAGGACTCCATTTACTGCATCGGATCCGTTGTCGGACCTCACCCCTTCCCGATGATGGTCAGAGATTTTCAGGCTGTGGTTGGCATAGAAGCCAGAGAACAGTTTCTGGATATGACCGGTAATCTTCCTGATGCTATCGTAGCCTGCGTCGGCGGCGGCAGCAATGCTATGGGACTTTTCAGCGCTTTCCTGAATGACCCAGTTGATATTTTTGGTGTTGAGCCCATGGGCCGCGGTACAGATATCGGTGATCACGCAGCGACCTTGACCTACGGGAAAAAAGGTATCCTTCATGGGTTTGAAAGCATTCTGCTCCAGGAGGCAGATGGCTCTCCATCACCGGTATACTCCATCGCCAGCGGACTGGATTATCCCGGTGTAGGTCCTGAGCATGCCTTCCTGAGAGACTTAGGCCGCGTTAAATACGGCTTCGTGTCTGACGACGAAACCGTAGATGCCTTTTTTAAACTATCGAGGCATGAAGGGATTATTCCAGCTATCGAGAGTGCTCATGCCGTTGCCTATGCCATGAAAATGGCCAGAGCCGGTGACTGCGGATCTATTCTCGTCAACTGCAGCGGACGCGGAGACAAGGACCTGGATTATATTATCGAACATTACGGTTTCGGCGATAATTATTAATCCTGAAATATCGTCATATTTTCACTGCCTAAATCCTTAAACAGTACCAAACCGTAAATTGGAGTAGTGGAATTCACATCGGTTTTAACCGGCTTTGTATAGAGATAGATTTCAGATACTCCGAGACCATACTGGGCACCTTCATAAAGCTGCTCAGCGGTGTATGGGCTTTTGAGATTCATCTGGGCAATGGATTGGGTCAGGGCATTTAGGATCGGCTTTTTATAATCAAAGCCTGGGACAAATAAATCCTTGAGCCCAACTTCCATACCTGCAGCGTCGAAGATAAAACTCTCCGTCTGTGACTCCCAGCTGCCGCTATTATAGTAATAATTCGTATTTCTTTGTACTGACGTATATGGGCCTGCCTGAGTTGCCCAGACATTCTGTTCGAAGCTGCTATTTCCCTGGCCATTATCCACAAAAGCGGCATCCAGTTCGACAATTTTTGTCTGATCAAGAACCGAAAGCTTCTTTATTTTAGAGATTGCCTGAGCAGGGATGGCTTTTGGATAACGGGCGGAGTTAAACACCATGATATGGCCAATCTGGCTGCTGGCTTCCTCAACGACATCATTTCCGGACCAGCCTTGCATAAATTCCTTGACTACTGGAGCTTTGCTTGTGAACAGGCTTTGCTCCTCATTGTAAAAACGCTTTGTTATGGCGATACAGTCCGGCAGTTCCTTGAAATTAATATTTACTGTGGCTGGATATAGACCGAATTCAAATTCCGGATTGTTTTCATCAAGAATTAGTCCGATGCCGCCCTGATAAAGATAGAAATGCTGATTGTCTGAGATTCCCTTAAAGGGTGCCACCAGCTTGGCTCCTGAAAACTCAGGGCCGTAATAATCCTCCTCCTGTACGGGAGACGACTGGATTTTTTTGCTGATATAATCGTTAAGAATTTTGATGTAATCCACATCATCGGTGAAGATATCCTGTAGTCTGATCTCATTGCCTGTATTCAGGTCATAATTCAGGGCCCTTGTTATTCCGACATATTGTGTGAATTCATAGCTATCCGGAGTATTCCGATGAATGACACCCTTTTTGTCAGGCGTCAGATAGTACCGGTAGCCATAAATGACAATGGACATAACATTGTTATAATTATAGGATAGACTGTCGCTGACGCTATTTCCGCTAAGCTCCGAGGAGGAGGGAATTTTTGCTTTGATGCCCCTATAAGGTGGCAGGTTCCCGGATTTAATTTCTTCGTGGGTTGAGATTATGGCATCGTTAATGGCTTTTTCTACTTTAGTATCCTTTAAGCCAGATAGGGTGATCTTTGCTTCATAGTAATCCTGCACATCGTTTTTTTCCTGGGTTGTGGCTGTCAGCTGATTTTGTACCAAATATGAAATTGCGACATATGAAATTGCGACAGGAGAGTTGATCTTCTGCCCCATTACAGATTGACCCGCACAGCCTGTTGCAGTCAGAATCATTATGCCTGTTAAAAACAAGCAGAGTATGCCTCGAAATTTCCTAAAGCCTACAAATCTTTCACTTGAGTTTGACATATCCTGCCTCCTCAGCCAGTTTTTGGCCTTCGTCGGAAAGCAACCAGGTCACAAGTTTTCTTGAGGAACTATCCTCCGGCTCATCTGACCTGATGACAGCATAATATGCTGTTCTGATAGGGTAGGTCCCTGAACTTATGGTGTTTTTATCCGGATATACGCCATCAACTTCCAAAAGTTTGACTTTATCATTGCCCCACATGTCCACAACGAAATAGTAATAAGAATATCCGATGGCATCCGGTTGATTTTTATAGGTTGCCACGGCATCGATCAGTTGGCCCATTTCTGCGACGACCTGCTCTATTGGAGGTGCTGCGGGTTTGATATCTTTCATGACCAGGTCAAGGAATCCGGTCTGGCTTCCGGAATTCTCAGGGCGCTGATAGGCTATGATTGGGATGTCTCCCCCACCGACCTGAGTCCAATTGGTTATTTTACCGCTATAGATATCCTGAATCTGCGCCAGGGTTAAGCCCTTCACAGGATTGTCAGAGCTGGTCAGAAAAACAAAACCCTCGCTGACGATTGGTATGATTTCCAGCTCGACTTTATTGTCCTTTGCGATCTGCAGCTCTTCCTTTGATGGGCTTGTGACAAATATAAGATCCCTGTCTTTGCTGATCAGATTCAGATATGCCTGGTGGGTTTTATTATGAACGATGTATTGCCTGGCTTCTTCAATGCTAATGCCCATAGTTTTTGCGCCAAGCGCTTCGGAAAGGGGAATCGTGACCGTTGATCCATCCACCTTTGGGTAGGACTCAGGCGTAAACTTTGGTGCAGTCTCTGCAGGAGCAGTTGGAACAGCGCTGCAGGCTGTCAGTAACATTGAGAGTATTAAAGCGGTAAAAATCAGATATACCGGTTTTCGTTCAGACATCTTATTACCTCCTATTTTTACAAGAGCTCTTCCTGCTCATGTTTTTTACCTCGGGACATCAGGTTCATCACTGCACTTTTAGCATCAGTCTCCTTATTGAGCACCCTGACTATTTGTTCGGTGATCGGCATATCAACGCCATAACTAAGGGCCAGCTTGTAGGCAGCTTCTGCGGTATAAACGCCTTCGACTACCATGCCTATTTCTCTGACCGCCACATCCGGCGCTATGCCCTGACCTATCAAAATACCGCATCTTCGGTTTCTGCTGAACATGCTGGTACAGGTTACGATTAAATCTCCTATTCCGGACAAACCGAAAAATGTGCTTGTTTTTGCACCCATTTTAACACCCAATCTTGAAATTTCAGTGATCCCTCTGGTCATCATGGCCGCTTTGGCATTATCACCAAAACCCATTCCGTCTGAGATTCCAGCGCCGAGGGCTATGATATTCTTAAGCGCTCCACCCAGTTCAACGCCAATCAGATCAGGATTTGTATAGATCCTGAGCCTGTTGGACATGAAGAGATCCTGGATCGCTTCTGAAGCGATTATATCCTGGGATGCAGCTACCAGCGTTGTCGGCATGCCTTTGCCCACCTCTTCTGCATGGGATGGCCCTGACAGTACGACATAGGCCAATTCCGGTATTTCTTCAGCAGCAATCTGGGAAAGCCTATAATTTGTATGCTGCTCAAGTCCCTTAGCCGCATTGACTATAATATTTGCCTTTCCTGAAAAAGGACGGAGCTGCTGCATTACAGTTCTGAAAGCCTGAGATGTGACTGCGGATATGATTATGGCCGATTGACTGACGGCCTTTTCTAAATCCGCTTCAAAATAAATTGATTCATTTAAAATGACATTTGGCAAGTATTTGCTGTTTTCCCGGGATTCTCTCATGCTTTCAAGAATCTCAGGGTCTCTACCCCATAATGTTACCAGGTTTCCTTTTTTGCTAAGGCTTGAAGCCAAGGCTGTACCCCAGCTTCCGGATCCCAATATGGTCACTTTATTACTCACGGTTATCCCCTTACTCTGCTTTCTTCTTGAAAGACAGCTTTGGTTCCTGCCCTGCTAAAAGTCTTTTGATATTTGCACGATGTTTAATGACGATAATAATGCTTATGATGATCGCCCATGATAGGTATTTGGGATCAAAATAGTTGGCTGCGAAGGGAAAGATCAATGCAGCTGTTAGGGCTCCAACCGATACGCGCCTTGTTGCTGCTATAATCAAAAGTGCTATGGCCACCATGACGGCGCCCAAAGCCGGTTCGACACAGACAATGACCCCCGCTGCAGTTGCAATGCCTTTGCCGCCCTTGAATCCATAGACTACAGGCCAAATATGCCCTATAAAGGCAGCTAGCCCGCAAAGCATAGCCAAATCCTGTCCGCCAAGATATCTGCCGATTAGAACAGCGGAAACGCCCTTAAGGATGTCGATGAGGAGTGTCGCTACAGCGGCCTTAGCACCCAACGTCCTTAAAACATTGGTGGTTCCGGCATTTCCGCTGCCATGCTTCCTGATATCAATCTTTGCGATTATTTTCCCTAATATGATTGCCGGCGAAATATTGCCCAGCAGATAGCATCCAAGTACAGCGAATGCCATAACGGCCGTATTAGACATCGTTTTCGTCTCCTTTTTCTCTGAATACAAATTTTATGGGCGTTCCCTTAAAGCCAAAGGCAGCTCTGATTTTATTCTCAAGATAACGGGAATAAGAAAAATGCATTAATTCCCTATCATTAATTTTAAAGGAAATCAGCGGAGGCTTTACGCCTACCTGAGTGGCATAGTATATTTTAAGTCTTTTTCCTTTATCTGACGGGGGCTGGTTCATTAGAATAGCATCCGAGAGAACGCCATTGAGCTGCCCCGTTGAAACACGAAGGGCGCACATCTCTGCAACGTGCTTCGCCATCTCTATAACATTGAAGATACGCTGTCTCTTTAATACAGAGATAAAGACCGATGGTGCATAAAGCATAAACGGCAATTCCACTCTCAGGTCGTTTTCGAATTTTTTCATAGTGGAATTATCTTTTTCTACCAGATCCCATTTATTAACAACGACGATTATACCTTTTCCTGCTTCATGGGCAATCCCCGCGATTTTTTTATCCTGCTCTGTAACGCCTTCAATGGCATCGATCATCAGCAGACAGACATCGGATCTTTCGATGGCACTGATAGCCCTGATAACGCTGTAGCGTTCGATGGTCTCTTCGACTTTACTTTTTCTGCGGATGCCGGCTGTATCGATGAGCACATATTTATCCCCGTTATGGGTGAAAGGCGTATCGATGGAGTCTCTCGTGGTCCCAGCCACTTCGCTGACAATAACGCGTTCCTCGCCTAATAAGGCATTGACGAGGGAGGATTTCCCTACGTTTGGTTTGCCGATTACGGCTATTTTAACTGTTTCCTCATCATCATCTTCGCCAAGATCCTTGGGAAAATGCTCTACGATCTGATCGAGGACATCGCCGAGCCCCAACATATTCGTGGAGGATATGGCAATAGGCTCTCCAAGACCGAATTCATAAAAATCATAAAAATCCTCAGGCATTTTTGCCGTATCAATTTTATTGGCAATCAATAGAACCTTTTTGCCGGTTTTCATGAGCATATCCGCCACTTCTCTGTCTGCAGCGGTGATACCGGTCCTGCCATC
>JBBRXH010000083.1:0-7252 GCA_038248565.1 Peptostreptococcales bacterium
GCGAGCTGGATTATGAGCAAGTTGAAAAACTTTATTCCAGAAGGTGTAGAAGATATAAATTCTAATCAGTACGTTGAAATTGAAAAGATGCAGGGAATTATAGGAGATGTTTTTAAAAGTCTTAATTATAAGCAAATTCAGACACCTACATTTGAGTACTATGATCTGTTTACAGGAATAGACATGTCAATTGATAAGGACCAGATGTATAAAATCATCGATGGCAACGGAAAAATATTAGTTCTAAGACCAGACGCAACAATCCCTATTGCACGAATGGTCGCTACCCATTATGAGTCATTGGATGAGTCATTAAAATTCATGTATTTTACCAATGTATTCAGAAGCTCGGATTTTAGAGCAGGCGGGAAGAGGGAGTTTACTCAGGCCGGTATTGAGTATTATGGCAACGCATCTTCAAAAGCTGACGCAGAAGTCATCTGCACAGCGATTAAAGCTTTAACAGCCTGTGGATTTAATCAGCTAAAAGTTGAATTGGGAGATGCAAATTATTTTAACGGATTAATGGAAGCCTTGTCTGAAACAGTCGATAAAGAGACCAAAACAGAGATTCGCGTTCTGGTCGAAAGTAAAAATAGCCCTGGACTAGCTAACTTACTGAGCTCCCTGGATATTGAAGACCATTACAAGGATGTTTTAATGAGATTGCCATTTTTATATGGTTCGATAGGTGACATAACTGAAATGGCCGCAACACTATCCTTAAATGAAACCATGAGCAGCTCCGTTGAGGATGTAAGGAATATTTACAGGCAAATTCAGGCTGAAGGTCTGGGACAGTATATTTATGCCGATATGGGGCTTGTGAATCATTTGGATTATTATTCAGGAATGATTTTTAAAATATATCTGCAGAATACCGGATTAATAGTTGGTAGTGGCGGGCGCTATGATGGACTGATGAAAAAATTCGGAAAATCAATTCCTGCAACGGGATTTGGACTGAATATGGATATTCTTTTTGACGCCCAGCAATCGGATCGCAAATCCAGCGAGACTCTTAATATAGCCCTTGGTAAAGGAAGACTGGCTGATATTACTATTGAAAAGCTCTCTTCAATTGGCATTAAATTCCCGGACTACGATAAAAACAGCAGAAAATTAATATTTGATGATGAAAACGGCGAAATTAGAATAGTATTCGTTAAGGCTGGCGATGTTGATATTTATGTAGAAAAGGGGGCCTGCGATATGGGGATTGCTGGGAAAGACACACTAATGGAAAGCAATTCCGATGTTTATGAAATGCTCGACTTAGGCTATGGGAAGTGTCGTTTCGCCATTGCGGCAATTGTAGGGTTTAAAGAAGCTGCGCACAAAAAAATACGTGTAGCTACAAAATATCCTAATGTTGCGAAAAACTATTATGAAAAAAAGGGACAGCCGATTGAGATAATTAAAATTAATGGTTCGGTTGAACTTGCGCCAATCATGGGACTTTCCGACGTTATCGTGGATATTGTGGAGACTGGAACCACTCTCAAAGAAAATGGCCTTGAGATTATCGAAAAAATTGATGATGTCAGTGCGAGACTTATAGTCAACAGAGTTAGCTTAAAGACGAAACAGGAAGCTGTTACGAAAATTATCAATGGGCTAAGGAGGTAAGGAATATGCGAATCGTATCGATCCGGAAGGGAGAGGAAAATCTCATAAATGACTATTTTACAAATAGATCTGAAGGCGATTTATTTAAAATTGATAATGATGTTAATAAGATAATTAACAAAATCAAGCAGGACGGTGATCAAGGGCTGTTTTTCTATAATGAACTATATGATGGCGTTAGTCAGGAAACCCTTAAATCAAACTTACGCGTTAGCACACAGGAAATAGAAGAAGCCTGGCTTGCAACGGAAGAAGATTTCAAGGAAGCTTTGACCTCAGCAGCTCTAAAAATTAGAGATTTTCATAACAGGCAGCTTGAAAAAACCTGGACCTATGAAAACCAAGAGGGCGTTATATTGGGACAGTTGATCAACCCGATTGAAAGCGTCGGTATTTATATCCCGGGCGGTAAGGCAGCCTACCCATCGACAGTTCTAATGAATGCTATTCCTGCAAAAATTGCGGGAGTTAGGCGTATAGTAATGGTAACCCCGCCGCAGTCCGACGGAACGATAAATCCATACGTACTTGCAGCAGCGAGACTTGCCGGAGTAGATGAAATATATAAAACAGGTGGGGCTCAGGCAGTTTCTGCTCTGGCCTTTGGTACAGAATCCATAAAACGCGTTGATAAAATAACTGGACCAGGCAACATTTATGTCGTTCGCGCAAAAAAGCAGGTTTTTGGTACTGTAGCCATCGATATGATTGCTGGTCCCAGTGAGATTTGTATTATTGCCGATGAGAAAGCCAATGCAGACTTTATTGCGGCAGATTTGCTTTCTCAGGCTGAACATGATGAACAGGCGGCTTCGGTTTTAATAACAACCAGTTCTGAATTAGCTTTGAAGGTAAAGCTAAAAGTCGCTGAGCAATTGACTCTCCTTGACAGGGAAAATATCGCCAGTATTTCCATACATAACAACGGCTTGATTCTCTTGGCTGAGGATTTGGAAAGCTGCTTTGCACTTTCAAACAATTTTGCACCGGAGCATCTGGAAATTATGCTGGAAAATGCCGCCTCTCATCTCAAAAACGTAAAAAATGCTGGAGCCATATTTCTCGGCAGTTATTCGCCTGAGCCTCTTGGGGACTACTTTGCTGGACCTAACCATACACTCCCGACGGGGGGCACGGCCAGGTTTGCCTCACCACTGGGCGTCTATGATTTCATTAAAAAGTCCAGCATCATTTATTATCCAAAAGAAGTGTTGTATAATGAAAAAGGTCAAATCATGACGATTGCAGAAAAAGAGGGACTTACAGCCCATGGGAGAGCTATTGGCATCAGGTTTGATGAGACTAAATAAGGAGCAGCAAATGACTGTAAATAAACCAGACCAATTAAACAGATTATCAAGAACCTCAAAAATCGAGAGGACTACGCGAGAAACCTCTATAGTTTTAACACTTGATGTTGATGGGAGAGGCGAGAGCGATATTGATACCGGTATCGGCTTTTTTGACCATATGCTTGAAAGCTTTGCCAAACATGGACAGTTCGATCTAACAATAAGCTGCAAAGGCGATACCCATGTTGATTATCACCATACTGTAGAAGATATTGGTATAGTACTTGGACAAGCCTATGCAGTCTGTATGAAAAACAAAGTAGGTATAAAGCGCTTCGGTGCAGCATTCACGCCAATGGATGAAGCGCTGGCGGAAGTTGAAACTGATATTATGCCCGGAAGTCAAGATCGCGGACAGTTTATTCAAAGCATTTTGGATGTTTCGGGAAGGCCGTTCTTGGTATTTAATGTGGTTTTCGCACTTCAGACTGTCGGCAATTTTCCAACGGAGCTGGTGGAGGAGTTTTTTAGAGCTTTTGCTACAAATGCCATGATAACACTTCATATCAACGTACCTTACGGCAAGAATACGCATCACATCATTGAAGCAGTCTTTAAGGGAACTGCAAGAGCCTTAGCCGAAGCCTCAAGGATTCAAAGCGATGTTCTATTATCCACAAAAGGCGCACTATAAAAAATTAGGAGAATTGATATGATAGCCATCATTGATTATGGAGCAGGCAATCTGAAAAGCGTCAGTAAAGCTTTAGAAAAAATAGGCACTGAATCAATAGTAACTTTTGATGCAAAGACTATAAATTCTGCAGAAGCTATGATTCTTCCGGGAGTTGGATCCTTCGGCGCCGCTGTATTGAATCTAAAAGCGTTAGGACTTGATCACATTATTAAAGAAAATGTTGCTAATGGCAAGCCACTTCTTGGTATTTGTCTTGGCATGCAGCTGCTTTTCGATAGAAGTTATGAAGATGGTGATTGGGAAGGTCTTGGGCTAATAAGTGGAGATGTGGTCCGATTTATGAGTTCGAATCTCAAAGTACCTCACATGGGTTGGAATCAGCTGATTAGAAATAAGGCTTATGAAGAGATAGGTTTAGGCATAGAGCAGGGTGAATACGCTTATTTTGTTCACTCATACTATGCTGATCCTAAGAGCTGGGATGATGTGGTTTTTTATTCGGAATATGGCATAAAAGTACCAGCTGTAGTTCAAAAGGAGCATGTATTCGGCATGCAGTTTCATCCTGAAAAAAGTGGAGAAACTGGGATTAAACTCTTAAAAAACTTTATCGTAGTAGTCAATAAAATGGAGAAATGCATATGATCATATTCCCGGCAATAGACTTAAAAGACGGCAAGTGTGTACGCCTTGCCCAGGGCGATTTTAACCGGAAGCAGGTATTTTCCGAGGATCCTTTAGAGGTGGCACTTAATTGGCAGTCTCAAGGCGCAAAATATCTGCATTTAGTCGATTTAGACGGCGCATTGACAGGTAAACCTGAAAATATTAATGTTATAAAAAAAATCCTAAACAAATTAAGTATTCCCGTTCAGCTTGGCGGCGGGATTAGAACCATGGCTTACGCTGATAATCTTATTTCTTTAGGCGTTCAAAGAATCATTTTGGGTACGAGCGCACTGTCTGAGCCCTCATTTACAAAGGATGTAATTGAGAAATACCAGGATCAGGTTGCCATATCCATCGATGCAAAAAATGGCTTTGCTGCAATTAAAGGATGGACAGAAATAAGTTCGGTAAAGGCCAGCGATCTGGCTAATTATTTAAAATCCTTCGGGTTAAAAACCATCGTCTACACAGATATTGCTAAGGACGGCATGCTTATGGGACCTAACTTTGAAGAGCTATCACAAATGCAGCTGGAAACTAATCTTGATATTATAGCCTCCGGCGGGATCAGTACTCTTATGGATATAGAAAAACTAAAAATGATGAACTTATATGGCGCTATTATTGGAAAAGCATTATATACGGCAGATATCCGTCTTTTAGACATCTTTGCAAAGGAGACCCTATGATTACAAAAAGAATCATTCCCTGTTTAGATGTGGATAAGGGGAGAGTAGTAAAAGGCACTAAATTTGAAGCTCTAAAAGATGTCTCGGATCCGGTTCTATTAGCCAAGTTTTATAGTGATTCGGGAGCTGACGAACTGGTGTTTTATGATATCACGGCGTCAAATGAATCCAGAGACATCTTTATTGGTGTTGTTGAAAAAACGGCTTATGAAGTCTATATTCCTTTCACTGTGGGGGGAGGCATCAGAAATATTGAAGATATTAAAAAAGTTTTAAGGGCCGGCGCAGATAAAGTATCCGTAAATTCAGCAGCTGTGATGAATCCGGACCTAATTACCGAAGCTGCCTTAAAATTTGGCAATCAGTGCATCGTATTATCCATTGATGCCAAGAGAGTCGGTGAAAAATGGCACGTCTTTGTCAACGGCGGTCGCCGGGATACGGGTATAGATGCCGTGGAATGGGCTTTAAGGGCAGAATCTTTGGGCGCAGGGGAGTTGGTGCTTAACAGCATTGATGCTGATGGTGTTAAAAAAGGATATGACATTGCATTAAACAAGATTGTATCTGAAAACGTTGGAATTCCAGTCATTGCATCCGGTGGAGCCGGCAAAATGCGAGATTTTTTGGATGTTTTCAATTTCGGCAAAGCGGATGCCGCTTTAGCAGCATCGGTATTTCACTTTGGAGAAATTGATATTAAGGCTTTAAAAAACTATCTTCAGCTAAATAATATTAATATGCGTATATAGATAAAAGGAGAACCGGAGATGATAGAATTAAAATTCGATGCCCAGGGACTTATTCCTGCCATTGTCCAGGATATAAAGACAAAAAAAGTCCTCATGCTGGCGTATATGAATGAAGAATCCATCAGAAAAACAATGGGTACGGAAACCACATGGTTTTATAGCAGAAGCAGACAGGAATTATGGAATAAAGGCGCAACATCGGGGCATGTCCAACATGTGAAACGCGTCAGCTATGACTGCGATGGAGACGCTTTACTGGTTGAGGTTGAACAACAGGGTGCGGCCTGTCATACAGGTAATTATTCATGCTTTTATAGAGAAATACTGAATAGGGTCAAAGAAGACGAAGATATTCGTGATATACTCTCTAAACTTGCTGAGACTATCAGAGACAGAAAATTAAATCCAAAAGAGGGTTCCTATACAAATTATCTCTTTGAAAAAGGCGTTGATAAGATACTGAAAAAAATCGGAGAAGAATCCGCGGAAATAATTATTGCGGCGAAAAATCCTTCCCAGGAAGAACTTGTTTATGAAATATGCGATTTCATTTACCATTTAATGGTCTTAATGGAAATAAGAGATATTGGAACAGAAGAAATTCGAATCGAACTAAGCAAAAGATATAAGTGATCCTTTCAAACGAATGACGGAAGAGGGATAAGATGTCGGAAATTGAAAAGCAATGGATTAAAAAAGCAAAGTCTGGAGATATAGACAGCTTTGAAAGATTAATACAAAACAGCAGGTCGAAAGCCTATGCTATTGCATTGCGTTATATGGGCAATGAAGAAGACGCTTTGGATGCGCTTCAGGAATGCTTTATTAAAATTTTCCGTTCATTAAATAGCTTTAAGGAAGAAAGCAGTTTTGACACCTGGATATATAGGATCCTTGTCAATACTTGTACTGATGCACTGAGAAAGAATCGAAAATATCAGACCACGGACAGTATCTTTAGAAAGGATGAACATAACGAAGAATCTGTCATGGAAATATCTGATGATACAAATTCCCCTGAGCTTATACTGGATAAAAAAGAACAGATGACAATGATTCAGTCTTGCCTATCCAAATTGCCGAAGGAGCAAAGGGAAGCAATAGAACTTCGCGATATGGAAGGCTTTTCTTATGAAGAAATTTCAGATATCCTAAACTGTTCTTTAGGAACAGTAAAGTCAAGGATTAGCAGAGCAAGAATTGCGTTAAGGCAATGTATCATTGAAGCGAGGGAACTTAATAACTGCTGATACGTCTAATTTAGTAGAGACGCTAAAAACAAGGATTTATTCAAGAAATAAAAGTAGACATAGTAATTAAAGGAAAGGAGGTCATCCGTATGATGCATAATGAACACAATAAAATGGCAGGGAAGTCAGCGCTTTATATAGACGATATGCTTTCTCCTGAAGAAAAAGCAGAGTTTGAATCACATCTTTTATCTTGTGCCAGCTGCACTAACTATACGGCTGATTTTCTTGATATAAGGAATACTTTAAGCACACTGGAGAGGCCTGCGCTACC
>JBBRXH010000084.1:0-7200 GCA_038248565.1 Peptostreptococcales bacterium
GGCGCTGGCGGTCGGGCTGACCCCGCAGCTCCTGCCGGCCATTATCAGCATTAACTTGTCCCATGGCGCCAAAAAAATGGCGGAGGACAAGGTCATCGTGAAACGCCTTTCTTCCATTGAAAACTTCGGCAGTATGGATATTTTGTGCTCTGATAAAACCGGAACCATCACCGATGGTATAGTCAAAATACAGGCAACTCATGATATCCAGGGCGGCGTCAGCGACAAAGTGTTTTTATATGCCTATCTGAACGCCTCCTTTGAAACCGGATTTTTAAACCCCATCGATGAAGCGATCCGGCAGCATAAGACGCTTGACATTTCCTCTTATAAAAAACTGGACGAGGAACCCTATGATTTTACAAGAAAGAGGCTTAGCATCCTGGTTAAAAGCAGTGATGATATGGATAATCTCATGATTACAAAAGGTGCTTTAAAAAACGTGCTGGAGGCTTGTACAACTGTCGAACTTCCCGATGGGAGCATCGTGGACATTTCGCCTTTACAGCAGCAAATAGAGAAGCATTATGAAGACTACAGCAGTCTGGGGTATCGCACCCTTGGCGTCGCTTATAAGAATAATGGCAGTGATCCGCTTATAGAGCGGGACCACGAGACGGATATGACATTTCTGGGTTATATATCTCTCTTTGATCCCCCCAAAAAAGGCGTTGAGGAAACCATAAAGACCTTGAAAAAATACGGTGTTGACCTTAAGATCATTACCGGCGATAACAGGCTGATAGCAGCTAATGTCATGACCCAGCTTGGGTTTAAGGATGCCAGAATCATGACAGGAAGTGAGATCGAGGATCTATCCGACGAACAGCTTACTAAGGAAGCGCCGGAGATCGAAGTCTTCGCCGAGGTGGAACCAAATCAGAAGGAGCGAATCATCAGAGCCCTTAGGAAAGCTGGATTTGTGGTCGGGTATATGGGAGACGGCATCAATGATGTTTCCGGCCTCCATGAGGCAGATGTGAGCATATCCGTAGAGAGCGCCGTTGATGTGGCAAAAGAGGCGGCGGATATCGTGCTGCTGGATAAAAATCTGGATGTGCTGATCAATGGGGTCATATCCGGCAGAACCACCTTCGCCAACACGCTGAAATACATCTTTATGGCCACCAGCGCTAACTTCGGCAATATGTTCAGCATGGCGGGCGCTTCTCTGTTTTTATCCTTCCTGCCGCTGCTGCCGAAACAGGTGCTCCTGACGAACCTGCTGACGGACTTTCCGGAAATGACCATCGCTACCGACTCGGTGGATGATGAAATGGTTCAAAAACCAAGGCGCTGGGACATGGGCTTCATCCGGCGCTTCATGATGACCTTCGGTTTTATAAGTTCGCTTTTTGATTATATGACTTTTGGGGCTCTTCTGCTGGTCGCTCATGCCAGCCAAATACAGTTCAGAACAGGCTGGTTCATGGAATCAGTTATCTCGGCATCCCTGATTGTTCTGGTGATCAGAAGCCGTCAGCCCTTTTTCAAAAGCAGACCGGGGAAATACCTGGTTATTTCCACCAGTGCAGTATTTGCAGCAACTCTGATTCTGCCTTATACGCCGCTGGCGGGCATACTTGGTTTTGAAGCGCTGCCGCCTCTATTTGTAGGTCTTATAGGCATAATCGTTGCTCTTTATATCATCACAGCGGAAATAGGAAAGAAAATATTCTACAGCAGATTAAAAAATCGCTGAGCCCGCTTAACTAAGATTGATTTTTATGATTTTAATAAGATTGATTATTATATATAATGAGATTATAATAAAAAATAATTATTATGAAAACAGCGGCTAAAATACTCCCTTAAACTGCGGCACCGGGACGCAGGATCAAGAGGAAATAAAACTATGCATAGAGATATGTCCCAGATTATTCAGATCATGAATCAGAATTATGACAGGAATATCTCGATGTATGATCAGTCATTTCTTATAAAAACTGTGGATAAAAGGCTATCTACCCTTGGGATTGAAGCGTATTCAGACTTTTTGCATTACCTGACAGGTAGCGATTCAGAAGCGCGGCTATTTCATGAAGCATTAAATATCACTTATAGCGATTTTTTTAGGAATCCTTTGACCTTTGGGATTTTAGAGCAATGGATCCTGCCAAAAATTATCGAAAAAAAAGCTGGCGCCGGAGAAATCAGAGTTTGGTCCGCGGGTTGCTCATCGGGACAGGAGGCTTATTCTCTGGCTATGCTTCTTGACAAACTGATTACGGCCAAGGCTGACAGCACCCGTTTTCGGATCCTGGGCAGCGATACTTCTGAAGGTGCTCTTGCAGCAGCCAGAAAAGGCGTTTATGATGTATCAGCCATGGGCAATGTGAACCTTAGATATCTGGAAGACTATTTTATAAAGTCCGGGGATAGTTATAGCGTTTCCCCAAAACTTAAAAAAAATGTTGATTTTACAAGCTACGACCTGCTGGATCGGAACTCGGACTGCCCACAGGAAAGTATTTTCGGCGATTTCGATTTAGTATTTTGCTGTAATCTGATTTTTTATTATCAGCCGGAGCAGCAAAAATTCATCATCGACAAAGTCCTGGGCGCCATTACCCCTGGAGGCTATTTGGCCACCGGCGAGGCAGAAAAGTATTTCCTCTCAAAGATAAAAGAGCTCAAGGAAGTCGCACCACCGACTTCGTTATTTCAAAAAAAATAGTATGGAGGTTCGTCGAAATGAGAAGCATTAAAATAACAAACCGTATATATTTAAGCCTCGGCGTTTTTGTGGGTCTTATTGTTATTCTTGGAATAGCAGCCTCCCTTTATATGAATAGTATCTGGCAGAATACCAGAGATCTTTACGATCATCCCTTCGCGGTTCAGAGAGCCATTGGTGATCTGAAATCGGATTTGATTGAGATCAGGATTGAAATTAAGGATATGGTCGTCGATACAGAAACGGAAAAAATCGAGACGCATCTGGAAAAAATGGCGCTTTATGATGCGGATGCAGTCAAGCAATTTGATATACTTAGAGCCCTTTATCTGGGACCTGTTAGCGATATTGACGCAGCATGGCAATCCTATATGAAATGGAACGTCGCCCGCCAGGAAACAATTCGTCTATTTACATCAGGAAACACCGACGAAGCTATTAGCCGCACCAGACATGACGGCGCAGGCGGAATAGAGGCTGAGGAAACTTTGACTAACCTGGCCGTCATAAAAGATTTTGCGCAAGATAAGGCTACTCAACTCTATACTCAGGCCCAATTACAAAAAAACCAGATATTATGGCAACTGGGACTTGTAATTGTATTTATGCTTATGATGGCAACCTTTATAGGTTATCTGCTGATTAGATCCATCAAGAGACCCCTATTCGAACTGGGCTCCGCCATGTCGGCTTTCAGACAAGGCCGCTTGGATAAAAGGAGCGATTATACACTGAAAAATGAGTTTGGAGAACTCTCCGAAGCATTTAACGCCATGGCTGCATCAATTCAAACCAGGATTATGGCAAAGGATAATGCATCCAGTTTATCCAATGCGCTTCTTTCTGAGGAAAGACTTTTGCCATTTTGTGCAAAACTGCTGAGCACCTTAACAGCTTCAACAGACGCCCAGATGGGAGCAGTTTATATGTTGAATGAACAGAAGACGGAATATGGCTTTGTCGATGGCATTGGTTTGTCTGATAAAGCAAAAAAACCATTCAGCGCCAATAACCTTGAAGGCGAGTTCGGTCTTGCCGTTACTACAAAAAGTATCCAGCGCATAAAAGATATTGATCCAGAAACGCAGATTTCTTTCTCAACTGTATATGGTGATTATAAAGCAAAGGAAATCATAACTATTCCTATTTTAAAGGGCTCGGAGGTTTTCGCCATCGTTTCCATTGCCGCCATTCACCCCTTTACACCTATGGCAGTGGAGTTAGTAAATGATATCTGGAAAGAATTATGCGCACGGCTGACCAGCGTGGCGGCAAACAGCAAAATCAATGACTATGCTAAAAAGCTGGAAGATATAAATTCTGAACTCGATGCTCAGGCCAAGGAAGTGGCTATGCAAAGAGATGAATTATCGGAGCAGAATATCGAGCTTGAAATGCAAAAGAAACTGCTGGATGAAGCCAGCAGGCTTAAGAGTTCATTTCTCTCCAACATGAGTCATGAGTTAAGGACGCCGCTGAATTCAGTCATCGCTCTGGCTTCGGTGCTGAACAGAAGACTGGCGGATAAGATCCCAGAAGAAGAATATAGCTATTTGGACGTTATAGAGAGAAACGGCAAGCATCTTTTAGCTGTCGTCAATGATATTCTGGATCTGTCCAGGATAGAGGCAGGCAAGGAATATGTCAGTATCAGCACTTTCAATCTGCACCAGTTGATCATCGAGATTGCTGATATGATAGGGCCTCAAGCCATAGAAAAGAATATTAGGCTAATCGATGAAACAGATCCTAATCTTCCTGATATAACCAGCGACCTGTCGAAATGCAGACATATCCTGATCAATATCATCTCTAATGCAGTCAAATTTACAGATCAGGGGGAAGTTTCAGTTACCGCAATGCGAAAAGGAGAAGAAATCCATATAGCCGTCACTGATACGGGAAGCGGTATCGATTCCGGTAAGCTGAATTATATTTTCGATGAATTCCGTCAGGGAGATGAAACGACTTCCCGCCAAAATGGCGGAACCGGTCTTGGCCTTGCAATAGCCAGAAAATATGCGAATTTGATTTCCGGCAGCATCGCAGTAGAAAGTGAAGTTGGTAGGGGGTCCACTTTTACATTGATACTGCCCATGAAAATAGATGCAACTGATCGGGAAACCGAAGAATTCTTTGAGGACCGGCTGGCTGTGACTTACCAATCAGGTAGAATGAAGCTAAAGGGTGAAGATATAAATATCCTTCTTGTTGAGGATAGTGAGCCTGCCATCATTCAGATGCAGGATATTCTAAATGAGCAGGGCTACCATGTGAAGATTGCAAGAAATGGCAAGGAAGCCCTGAGCCAAATAGAGATCAGCCTGCCCGACGCTATGATTTTAGACCTTATGATGCCTGAGGTAGATGGATTCCAAGTTCTCGGTGCCATCAGAAGCATGCCTAAAACCTCAGAGATACCGGTGCTGATTCTCACAGCGAAGCATGTAAGCAAGGAGGAATTGAAATTCCTCAAGAGCAATCATATCTCCCAGCTCATTCAAAAGGGTTCAATCAGTAAAAAAGACCTGTTGTCTTCAGTAGACAGCATGGTTTCCGGTATGAGCACAGTAATACAGCAGGTAGATTTGGGTTCAGATGCGCCAAAACCAACTATTTTGGTCGTAGAAGATAACCCTGACAACAGGATGACGGTAAAAGCACTGCTTCAGGACAGTTATGAAATCCTTGAAGCAGCAGACGGTGAGACGGGCATAGAGGCCGCGCTGAAGAGCAAGCCTGATCTGATACTTCTTGATATTTCGCTGCCAAGTATTGACGGATTTCAGGTGCTGGATGCCATCAGAAAAGAAAAAGTCACTGCCCATATTCCCATCGTAGCACTGACGGCCAGAGTCATGACTGGGGACCGGGAGAAGATTCTAGATTATGGATTTGATGAGTATGTCTCTAAGCCCATAGATGAAGCGGTGCTCAAAGGCACAATCAGGAGTTTTTTGTATGGAAAATAAACCGATGATCATTCTAGCCATCGATGATAATCAGGACAATCTCATCACCCTAAGGGCAGTGATGACCTATGTTTTGCCTAATGCTGAGATTTTCACAACGGTAAATAGCAGGAAGGGCATTGAGCTTGCCATCTCTCAGGATCCGGACGTCATACTGCTCGATATTATAATGCCGGATATGGATGGCTTTGAAGTATGCCGAATCTTAAAAGACAATGACAAAACAAGGGACATCCCTATATTGTTTTTGACGGCTTTAAAAACCAATAGCCACATCAGGCTGAAAGCGCTGGAGGCTGGAGCGGAAGGCTTTCTATCCAAGCCTTTCGACGAATCAGATCTCATCGCACAGATGCTTTCGATGGCTAAAATCAAGGCAGCTTCAGTTTATAAGTCCCAGGAAAAAGAGCGACTTGAAATCCTTGTCGAGGAGAGGACGCTTAAAATAAAGCAGGAGCTTGCAGAAAGGCGAAAGTTGCAGAAGGAACTGCTGCTTTCAAAGCAGTTCAATCAGCAGATCATCGACTGCGCGGGAGAAGGTATAGTGGTTTATGGCCTTGACCTGAAATTTCAGCTTTGGAATCCCTTTATGGGAAAGCTCATGGGAATCATGGAAAGAGACGTTTTGGGTAAAGACCCGGCAGAATTATTCCCATTTCTTATTTCATCAGGACTGATCACTAATCTCAAGAAGGCATTGACGGGAAGAACCTGTAAACCACTGGAATTTCAATATACTACTCATTCTGGTGCGAAAGGTTGGGTATCGGATACCTGCAGTCCTTTATATAATAATGAAAGTAAAATCATCGGCGTTATTGAAATAATTCAGGAGATCTCAGAGCGCAAAAATAGAGAACTTGAAATCCAGTTCCTGAACCATCACGATACACTCACGGGACTTTACAATTGGGCCTACTTTGAAGAGGAAGTCAAACGGCTTGATGAAAACAGACAGCTTCCGATTTCAGTTATTACCGGAGACTTCAACGGTCTAAAGTTTATCAATGATGCCTTTGGTTATGAGGAGGGAAATAAGCTGCTGCTGGTCACTGCCGAAATTCTGAAAGAGTGCTGCAGACCTGGTGATATCATAGCAAGGGTTGGAGGAGACGAATTTTATGTTCTTCTGCCGGCGACTGGCAGCGAAGATGCCGAGATGATCTGCAGCAGGATCTATGCTTCCTGTGAAAAAGTCAATTGCGTCAGCCAGGAGGTCATAATCTATCCCAGTATTTCCCTTGGACACGCCACCAAGTCCTTGCAGTCTGATGTGCTTGGTATTAAAATCAATGAAGCCGAAACCAAAATGTATAAGCGCAAACTGCTTGAAAGCAAAAGTTTTAGAAGTAATATCATTGAATCCATAAAAGTGACGATGTTTGAGAAAAGCCACGAAACGGAAGCCCATGCTGAGAGGCTGGTGTCCCTCTCCAAGATAGTTGGAGAAGCTCTATATTTAAGTGATTCAGAACTCAACGAATTGAACCTGCTCTCCATGCTCCACGACATCGGGAAAATGAGTATAGAGGAGCATATTTTATCCAAACC
>JBBRXH010000085.1:0-7200 GCA_038248565.1 Peptostreptococcales bacterium
AGGGGCTTCATAGAGGGTATCTACATCGATATTGTCGATGACGCAGTCCGGATTCACATTGCAGAACATGGCGATTTTTCTTTTCATATCTTCATCGATTTTTTCATCGCACCTGCAGACGAGGATATCCGGCTGTATCCCGATGGATAGAAGCTCCTTGACTGAGTGTTGGGTCGGCTTAGATTTGTATTCCAGTGAACCGGGGACGTATGGAATCAGCGTGACATGAATAAAGACGCAGTTCTCCCGTCCTTTTTCCAAAGAAACCTGTCTGATGGCTTCGAGAAAGGGCTGACTTTCTATATCGCCTACAGTACCTCCAACTTCAACGATAATGACTTCAGCTTCTGCCAAATCTGATGCGAGATAGATTCTGCGTTTGATTTCATCGGTTATATGGGGAATGACCTGAACCGTCTGACCCAGGTATTCACCCTGCCGCTCTTTATTTAGAACTGTCCAGTAAACTTTTCCTGTTGTGATGTTTGAATAGATATTTAAGTTCTCATCGATAAAACGCTCATAATGGCCAAGGTCCAGATCCGCTTCAGCGCCATCTTCGGTGACAAAGACTTCGCCATGCTGGTAGGGGCTTATAGTGCCGGGATCGATATTGATATAAGGATCCAGCTTCTGCATGGTAACTTTTATACCTCTGGCTTTCAGAAGCCTTCCTAGAGAGGCTGCGGTGATGCCTTTGCCAAGGCCAGAAACAACGCCTCCAGTTACAAATATATATTTTTTTTCCATAAGACCCTCCTAAAATTTTCTAAGATAAGTATCCAGCTCCCACTGGGAGACGCATCTGGAATAATCATTCCATTCAAAGGTTGCGATATCCATGAACTTCTCAAAAACGTGTTCTCCGAGAGCTTCCTTCATCAGAGCGCTTTTAGAAAGCTCGGATACTGCCTCGATAAGACTTGCGGGCAGGCTATCGATGCTTCTTTCCTTCATTTCGTCATCATCCATATGGTAGACATTGCTTGTCACTTGCTCCGGCGGCTGGATTTTATTTTTAATGCCATCCAGTCCGGCTTTGAGCACGGAGGCCAGGGCGAGATAGGGATTGCAGGATGGGTCAGGGTTTCTCAGCTCTATTCGGGTCGCCTTTCCGCGCCGTGCCGGGATTCTGATCAGAGGACTTCGGTTTGAAGCAGACCAGGCGATGGAAACAGGGGCTTCATAGCCAGGGACGAGTCTCTTGTATGAATTCACCGTCGGATTGGTAAGGGCGGCGAAAGATCTGGCATGCCTGATGAGTCCGCCGAGGTAGTAATAGGCTGTCTCGGAAAGCTGAAGGGGACCTTCGGGGTCATAAAAGGCATTCTCTCCAGAGAGTGTTTCCAGCGACACATTGGTGTGCATACCTGATCCGTTAATGCCGAATTTTGGTTTTGCCATAAAGGTCGCATGTAGACCATGTTTTTGCGCGATGATTCTAACGACCATTTTAAAGGTCATGATATTGTCAGCTGTAGTTAGGGCATCCGTATATTTAAAGTCGATTTCATGCTGACCAGGCGCAACTTCATGGTGAGAGGCTTCAATATCAAAGCCCATTTGTTTCAAGGCTATGGTCATATCCTTTCTGGCATTCCCGCCCAAATCGACAGGAGCCAGGTCGAAATAACCGGCGTCGTCATGGGTTTCTAGAGATGGGTTCCCTTTTTCATCCGTGCTGAAGAGGAAGAATTCACACTCTGGACCAACATTGAGGAAATAGCCTAATTCTTCGGCTTCCTTGAGAACGTTTTTTAGCACATGTCGTGGACAACCCTCAAATGGCTTGCCATCTGGTTTGTAGACATCACAGATAAGCCTGGCTTCCTTGGAATGGTTGGTCCATGGGAATACGACAAAGGTTGAAAGATCGGGGCAAAGGCACATATCGGATTCTTCGATTCTGACAAAACCGTCGATGGAGGATCCATCGAACATGATTTCATTGTTCAGCGCTTTTTCCAGTTCTTCGATGGGAATGGAGACATTCTTCATGGTTCCTGTAATGTCAGTAAACTGAAGATGAATCAGTTCCAGTTCAAAGACCTTGGCTTTCTTTAAAATTTCTTCTTTTGTGTTGCTTGGCATATTGCTCATTATCATAACCTCCTGAATAGTCTTTTTGTTTTTTCATAGATTAGTTAACACTATCTTCCTTGATAACAAATTAAAGTTCGGCCATTTTAAAGCACGGCCATTTTAAAGCACGGCCATTTTTTTATCAAGAGTATCTTTAGCTGAAACGGGATTTGCCTTTCCACCTGATGCTCTCATGATCTGACCCATCAGATAACTGATGGCCTGGGGTTTTCCATTTTGATAATCTAAAACAGCGTCCGGATTTTGGCTGATGACCTTTGAAACAAGCTGCTCGAGTAAAGCGGCGTTGCTGATCTGAGAGAGGCCCTTCGCCTGCACAATTTCTGAAGGACTTTCAGCAGAAACAAGGAGATCCTCAAAGACGATCTTCCCCGCAGTCCTACTGATAGTGCCCTCTTGGATCATACCGATCAGTTCGGCCAGATATTTGCTGCTGATGGTTATGTGGTCGTTTTCTTTTAGCGCTCTTTTTAGTTCAACAAGGATCCAGTTGGCAGCTTCTTTAGGGGCAGCGCCATAAGCGACAACCTCTTCAAAATAATCCGCCAGTTGCTTTTGCGCGATTAAAATTGATATATCCTGATGATTCAGCTGATAGTCTTTTACGAACCGCTGGGTCCTGGCAGCGGGAAGCTCTGGCAATTGCGCTTCAATTTTAGCGATATGCTCCTGCGGGATAATGACCGGAAGGATGTCCGGATCGGGGAAATACCTGTAATCATGGGCGTCTTCCTTAGACCTCATGGATACGGTCCTCCCCTTTGCCGCATCCCATTTTCTTGTCTCCTGCTTGATTTTATGGCCTTCACCAAAACTATAAAGCTCCTTTTGGCGCTTTTCCTCCTTCTGGAGGGCTTTCAGGATTTCTTTAAAAGAGTTGATATTTTTAATTTCGACTTTTGTATTAAGGATATCCTGGCCTGCCTCGCGAAGAGAAATATTGGCGTCGCACCTTAAAGAGCCCTGCTCCATTTTGCAGTCGGAAATGTCGGCATACTCGAGGATTAGCTTAAGCTTGGTCAAATAGGCCACGGCTTCCTCCGGGGAACGCATATCGGGCTCTGAGACGATTTCAATCAGTGGAATGCCGGTCCTGTTGTAGTCGATTAGCGTATTGGGTTCATGCTCAGGGTGGACCAGTTTGCCTGCATCCTCCTCGAGGTGGATCCGCGTGATGCCGATGCGTTTTATTTCGCCTGCAAGTTCAATATCAAGGAAGCCCTTACCACAGATGGGCAGGTCAAACTGAGAAATCTGATACGCCTTTGGCAAATCAGGATAGAAATAATTTTTCCGATCAAATTTATTAGTCGCATTAATGCTGCAGCCCAGGGCTTTGCCGGCTTTGATAGCTAGGCTTACGACCTGCCTGTTTAAGACCGGAAGGGTCCCGGGAAATCCCAGGCAAACCGGACAAGTCTGCGTATTTGGTTTTGCGCCAAAAGCGGTAGTGCAGGAGCAGAAAATTTTCGACTGTGTCTTCAATTCAACATGGACCTCGAGGCCTATGACTGTTTCATAATTCACTGCAGTTTCTCCTTTCCCAGACTTATTTCAAGGGCTCTTGCCGCTCTGAAAAGCTTTTCTTCGGAGTAATAGTTTCCAATCAGCTGCAGTCCGATAGGCAGACCTGATTCGCTGGATCCGCAAGGCACAGACAGTGCAGGCAGCCCGGCGATATTGATGCTGACGGTATAAATGTCCGACAGATACATTTGCAAGGGGTCGCTGGTCTTCTCGCCGATTTTAAAAGGCAGAACTGGTGATGTTGGGCTTAAAATGACATCATATTTTTCAAAGGCTCTTTGATAGGTCATCTTAATTTTCTTTCGCAGCAGCATGGCTTTTTTATAATAAGCATCATAATACCCCGAGGAGAGGACGTAGGTCCCGAGCATAATCCTTCTTTTAACCTCAGAGCCGAAAGCCTGATGCCTGGAAGACACGAGCATATCATCGAAGCTGTCATAGCTGTCTGCCCTAAAACCATAGCGGACGCCGTCGAATCTGGCCAGATTGGAGCTGGCTTCAGCGGATGAGATGATATAATAGGCCGATAAACAGGCATCGGAAATAGGAAGAGAGCAGGATTCCAAAGTCGCACCTGCTTCCTTAAACCGCGTCAGGACGCGTTGAATGTTCGCCTTTATTTCGGAATCGAGGCCACTTTGAAAGAACTGATAAGGCACACCTATTCTAAGCCCAGCTATACCGTCCTCTATTGTTTTTAAATAATCCGGATTAAGCTCCGATTGAACGCTGGTGCCATCCATAACGTCCGTTCCCTGAATCACCTGAAAGCCCATAGCGCAGTCCCGGACACTTCCAGCGATTGGGCCGATCTGATCTAGAGAAGAGGCAAAGGCGATCAACCCATATCTGGAGACTGCACCATAAGTAGGTTTTAAGCCGACTACGCCGCAAAAGGCTGCGGGCTGACGGATAGAGCCACCGGTATCTGAACCTAGGGCAATCGGTGTAAAGCCAGCGGCAACAGCGGCTGCAGAGCCGCCGGAGGAGCCGCCGGGAACTCTTGTCCTATCATGGGGATTTGTGGTAATCTTGACAGCTGAGTTTTCTGTGGAGGATCCCATGCAAAATTCGTCCATATTAGTTTTTCCGATGATGATGGCGCCGGCTTCTTTAAGCTTTTTAATCACCGTGGCATCGTAAGGCGGCATAAAATCTGCTAGCATCTTCGATGCACAGGTTGTCAGAATTCCTCTGGTGCAAATTGCATCTTTGATGGCAATGGGAATCCCGCCCAGTGGGCCTATAGCCAGACCTTGCTCAAGTTTGGCATCCAGGGCCTTAGCAGAAGCCAGAGCCTCTTCCCTGCAAAGGGTGATAAAGGCATTAATCCTGCTCTCCATCCCATCTATTCTCTCAAAATAAGCTGTCGTGATAGCTTGAACGCTAAAGGTTTTTTCGCGGTAGCCCTTTTGAATCGCTTCTATAGTCATTTTTTCTATCTTCACTGAGTTCACCTTGCACTAAGCCATACATATGTTCTGGCCTTGCTCCTTTCTCTAATTAATGGTTTGTTTAATCGATAACTTTGGGGATAACGAAAAAGTCATCCTTCATTTGCCTGGTATTGATAAAAAGTTCTTCTCTAAATCCATAATCAGCCTCCACATCTTCCCTGAAGACGGACACCGGATTTTCAAAGCTGCCCTCGTCAATCCCCTGAAGGTCCTCCCTTTCTATATTGTCGATGTGGTTTAAGATATGGGAAAACTCTTCGGCAAACTTTATAGATTCCTCTGGATCGAATTTTAGTTTTGCCAGCTTCGCAATATGGTCAATGGTCTTAATACTTACGTTCATCCCGCACCTCCTAGGGCATTAATCTGGTCAGATCTCTGGGCAGCAGTGTGCTTTCCCTTATATTTTCAAGGTCTAAGAGCTTCATGGTGATCCGTTCAAGGCCTATGGCAAAACCACCGTGAGGGGGCATGCCGTATTTGAAGCTTTCAACATAAAAATCGAAATCCTGTGGGTCAATTCCAAATTTGATCATATTCGCTTTGAGCATTTCATAGTCATGAATACGCTGACCGCCGGTTGTAATCTCAAGACCTTTATAAATGAGGTCAAAGCTTCTGGTCATCCCTTCAATAGTCTCGTCAGGCATGGTATACATCGGTCTCTTTGAAATTGGATACTTTGTGAGAAAGATGAAGTCACTGCCAAAGTTATCCTTAACATATTTTGAGAAAAGTGCTTCGCCCTCCGCGTCGATATTGCCAGTGGGGGATTTCTTATCAAACTTTTCCAGAAGAATAGCTTGGGCTTCGTAGAGGGGAATCCGAGGGATGCTGATATTTTCTGGGAGAGTAACCCCATACATGGACAGCTCTTTTGCGCAGGTCATTCTGAGATGGTCAAACATATAATTTAAAAAGCGTTCCTCAAAATCCATCAGATCAAATTCGTCTTTAATAAAGCCCATTTCAATGTCCAGACTCACATATTCATTGAGGTGGCGCCAGGTATTATGCTGTTCGGCCCTATAAGCATGGCCTTCTTCAAATACAGCTTCAAAGCCGGCGCCCACCATCATCTGCTTATAAAATTGCGGGCTCTGAGCGAGGAAGGCCCGAGTATCAAAGTAATTGACCGTGAACATCTCCGAGCCGCCTTCTGTTCCGGAAGCAATAATCTTTGGCGTGAAGATTTCTGAAAACCCCTGGCTTTTGCAAAATAGGCGAAATGCAACGGAGACTTCCTCTTC
The DNA here is from genome assembly GCA_038248565.1 of Peptostreptococcales bacterium. Lineage (GTDB taxonomy): Bacteria > Bacillota > Clostridia > Peptostreptococcales > Anaerovoracaceae > JBBRXH01. Next base: position 6,341 of record JBBRXH010000085.1, read on the forward strand.
CACTTTGAAAACGGCCCGTCTGTCGGGACGACGCAAACTAATATACCTGTAATCCAGCTCCGTTTCCAGAGAGGCGCTTACTTTCTGCGTGTTGATACTGAAAGGCATTAAGTCATAATAAGTCTTGCCGACGATTTTCATATCCTTAACATAGACTTCGACCCCTCCCGGGGCATTGGCATTTTCTCGGCTAAGTCCCATAACTTCAACCGCCGTTTCGATTTTAATCGTTCTAATTAACTCTTCATCTTCAACGATCAGCTGAACGAGACCCGTCTTATCCCTCAGGGTAACAAAAGCGAATTTCCCAAAGGCTTTGATCCTAAATATCCAGCCCTTCATAAAAACGCTGCTCCCGATCATGTCTTTAACTTCTTCCGCAAATACTCTCTTCATTTCAACAACTCCTTTTTAAATTCAAAAATGAGGTTAGGTGCACAACAAAAAAATCCTTCATCCCCAAAAGGACGAAAGATTAACTTCGTGGTGCCACCCTTATTTTAATATAAAATATTTCTCAGCCGGTACGGAAATGATGTCTCATTCGATACCGTTCAACTTTAACGGGTTGTACCGTCTGAGCCTACTCTCATAAAGGATTTCGGTCAGAAACTCCAAGATGTTCTTCAAAATGCACTCCAGATCGGACTCTCACCATCGCCGACTCTCTGTGACTCACCTGCAAATCTACTCTTCTTATCATCGTCTATCATATTAAATTTTCATAAATATACACCCATGTGCATTTGACTGTCAAGTAAATTTTGAAAATATGTGTGGTTAACCAATGATAATGTCACCTTGTAAGTTAACCAGCGATAATGTAACCCCCGAAGCGGTAATCCTCTAAGCCATGACTG
>JBBRXH010000086.1:0-7165 GCA_038248565.1 Peptostreptococcales bacterium
AGGGTATCGATTTCTGAATGCAGATAACGCACTTTAATGCCCACATTCTTCAGATAATCCGTCAGGCTCTCCGACATTTTTTTCGTCAGGGTCGTCACCAGGACTCTTTCCTTGCGCGCTACCGTTTTATTGATTTCTCCGATCAGATCGTCGATCTGACCTTCGCTGCGGCGGACTTCGATAGGCGGATCCATGAGCCCTGTGGGTCTCAGTACCTGCTCCGCAATGACATTTCCGCTCTGCTCCCGCTCATACTGGGTCGGCGTTGCGCTGACGAAAACCACCTGGTTGACCAGCGCATTGAATTCCTTAAAATTGAGCGGTCTGTTGTCCAGCGCCGAGGGAAGCCTGAAACCATAATCCACCAATGCTTCCTTTCGGGACCTGTCCCCGGCATACATGGCTCTCAGTTGAGGCAGCATAACATGGGATTCATCTATAATCACCAGAAAATCATCCGGGAAATAATCTATCAGTGTGTAAGGTCTGTTGCCCTGGGGGAGACCATTGATATGCCTGGAATAATTTTCGATGCCCTTGCAGATTCCGATCTCCCTGAGCATTTCTATGTCATAGCGCGTCTTCTGTTCTATGCGCTGGGCTTCGATAAGCTTACCCCTGTCCTTGAACCAGGTGATGCGCTCTTCAAGCTCTTCCTCGATGGAAATCAGTGCTTTATCGATGTTTTCCTTGGTGGTCACGTAATGGGATGCAGGGAAAATAGATACATGGCTTCTGATCCCGTTAATTTCTCCTGTTATAGGATTGATTTCCTTAATGACTTCTATCTCATCTCCGAATAGCTCAATTCTAATGGCGATTTCTGCTCCAATGGGGAAGATATCGATGGTATCCCCCCGCACCCTGAAGCTGCCGCGCTTGAATTCCATGTCATTGCGGTTATACTGGATATCCACCAGCTTTCGGATGATCTCATTTCTGTTCTTCTGCATGCCAGGCCTGAGGGACAGCACCTGGTTCTCGTAATCCACAGGACTTCCCAGTCCGTAGATGCAGGATACGCTGGCTACAATGATGACATCCCGTCTTTCAGCCAGTGATGCCGTAGCCGAGTGGCGAAGCTTTTCGATTTCGTCGTTGATGTCCGAGTCCTTTTCAATATAGGTATCCGTCGACGGCACATAGGCCTCCGGCTGGTAATAATCATAATAACTGACAAAATATTCTACTGCGTTGTTAGGGAAGAATTCTTTGAATTCTCCGCAGAGCTGGGCTGCCAAAGTCTTGTTGTGGGAGATGACCAGGGTCGGTCTTTGGACTCTCTCGATGACGTTGGCCATGGTAAAAGTCTTGCCGGAGCCGGTGACACCGAGGAGGGTCTGAAATCTGTCCCCTCGCAGTATCCCTTCCGCCAGCTGGTCCACAGCCTGAGGCTGGTCCCCCATCATCTTATAGTCTGATACGACTTTAAATTCTGTCATCTTTGATCTCCTCAATGATCTCTTTGGGTTCCGCTTTTATCGACGCGCTTTTCCCTTTTCTCGCTGCGTATAGAATCGACAGCGGGACTGATGTGATCCATATAAGGGCCAACGCAACCAGCATCTGATCGATGACGCCGGTGATGCCCAACCTTGCGGAAATACTGCCCGCCGCAATAATAGCCAGCGGATGAGAGAGATAAATATAAAAAGAGCCGTCACTGATCGCCAGAAGTCCTCTTCGAAGCCAGTTCTCCGGATCGGCCAACCCATGGTCGATGGCCATCGATAGCCTGTAGAAGACCAACACGGCAATCGCGCAGAATCCAATATAGACATAGGAGGAAGGCAGCAAATAGTCACCGATGCCTAGTACTTGTCCGGCGTAGAACTGGTAGGCATATAATCCACCGGCTGCAAAAAATCCCAAGGTTAAAAGGATCTTAAATCGGTTTATGAGTAATGCTGCCATTTCCATATTTTTAGCAAAATAACAGCCTAATAGAAAATAGATCATATAGGTCATGAAACTTCTATCCAAATAGGAAGCCGGCAGGATTTGAAGAGCCAGAAAATTGATTGCCAGACCTATTGGCAAAATTATAAGGCCGCTGAATCTTTTTACCACAAAACTGATGAGGCCAAACACCAGATAAAACTGAATGATGATGACCACAAAGTATAGATGATACATCATTCTCCCTGATAGTACATTCAGTAGAAAAGTTTGGGCAGAAAAATCATATATGCCTTCATAGACATAATAAGCATAATAAAGTATACACCAGGTCAGATAAGGCACCAGTATTTTGGATAGCCTTTTCCTCAGAAACTGGAAATAGTCAAACGCTCTGTCCTTATAAACATGAAACAGGGAAAGCCCGCTGGCAAATATAAACATAGGCACTGAAGGAAGCGAAAACCTGTTCATGACAATCAGCACATCCAAACCTGCGCCGGATGTCAGCGTGACAATTGGCGTAGCTGTGACGTGAATAATGATCACCATAACGATGGCCAGTGCTTTATAAATATCCAGTGCTGCTAAACGTTTCATAGCTTATAATACCATTTTTTATAGTTATAACCCAACCATTTCTTCAGCCTTAATCATACAGGAACATACGTTCTTTGTAAAGGGGTTTTCCCATTTAATTTCGCTTTTATTAAACTTTCAGACTATTCAAATTTCAACGCCTAAGCAATTTTATGTATACATGTTTCAGAGCTCCGTTTTGGATTGACAATTTCCTCATACTCTGATATCTTATATCTTAATCACACCATTTTGAAATAACTATTTGGACAGGAGGCGCTTACTATGAAGAAAACAACGATGCAAAGAATATTGTCCATGTTGCCTAATCATCATGAAATCGATACAGGCAAAAGTTCCGGTGTTTCGGAGCATCAGAAATACTTGAATAATAATGCCTCTGCCGAAAAAATACGCGAAATCGAAGCTACTTTTGTTAATCATATGGCTAAGACATTAACCGAAAACAATTCCATCGATGACTCCTTTTATGGTAAATATGATGTCAAGAGAGGGCTTCGAGATGCCAACGGCGCCGGAGTCATAGTCGGTTTGACCCAAATCGGCGATGTTCAGGGCTATGAAGTCAATGAAAAAAACGAGAAGGTTGCCGTGGACGGGAAGCTTTTCTATAGAGGCATCGACATCGAGGATCTGGTTAAAAATTGCCTTGCCGAAGATCGCTATGGCTATGAGGAAACCAGCTACCTGCTGCTTTTCGGTTCGTTACCTACGCCTAAGCAGCTTGAAGAATATAAGACAGTTTTAGGAATGAAAAGAGAACTCCCGACTGGCTTTGCAAGAGATATGATCTTAACGGCGCCCAGCTCGGATATTATGAATAAACTGGCAAGAAGCGTTCTGGCCCTGTATTCTTATGACGATAATCCGGATGATACATCCGTCGAAAACGTCTTAAGGCAGTCTATAAGCCTGATCGCCTACCTGCCGTCCCTGATCGCCTATGGCTACCAGGCAAAGCGTTCTCATTACAACAATGAGAGCCTGCATCTCCATTATCCAGATCCTAAGCTCAGTACAGCCGAGAATATATTGAGGCTGATCAGACCAACGGGAGAATATACCGATCTTGAGGCCAAGCTTCTTGATATTTCAATGATCCTTCACGCCGAACATGGCGGAGGCAATAACTCATCCTTCACGACCCATCTGGTTTCTTCCACAGGTACCGATACCTATTCGGCCATAGCGGCAGCTGTCGGCTCTTTGAAGGGACCTAAGCATGGCGGCGCGAACATCGAGGTCATCGAGATGATGACCAACATCAAGGCCAACGTTAAGGATATCACTGATTATAAAGAGGTTGAAAAGTACCTGATTCGTATACTAAAAGGCGAAGTCAATGATAAGTCCGGTCTGATCTATGGTCTGGGTCATGCGGTCTATACCATATCTGACCCTAGAGCAATCCTGCTGAAGGGTATGGCCAAAAGGCTGGCAGAGACGAAAGGTTTGATGGACGATTTCATGCTCTATGATTTTATCGAAAAGCGCGCACCGCAGCTATTCATGGAGGTCAAAAAGACCACCAAAGCTATGCCTGCCAACGTAGACCTATATTCCGGCTTCGTTTATAGTGCATTGAACATACCTGTAGACATCTCTACACCCATATTTGCTGCAGCTAGAATCTCAGGTTGGTGTGCCCATAGAATCGAAGAGCTGGTTGCCGGCGGCAAAATCATGAGACCTGCCTATAAATGCGTGCAGCCCCATGTGGTCTACACGCCTATATCCGCCAGAACCGAAGCGGAAGTGGAAAAAGGCATCAAGACCGCCGCAAGGAAAAACGCAAAAAAATAAGTGCCATTATGTTAAGAAACCGTCCCTTCTTCTCGAAGGTGACGGTTTTTTTAGCAGATTCTGGGCAATCCTTCCCCATAAAGCACATCTATGGTCCTCTTGCCGCCCAGCGGTGTTAGTAAGGTCACGCCATTACCCGGATGTGCTTCACCAATGATTGCTGCATCAGCGCCATACCGTGATTTTTTTATTATCTCAAGGGCTTTCTCTGCATCCTCTTTGCTGACTATGGTCAGCATTTTGCCTTCATTGCCCATATAGATCGGATCAAGCCCCAGTATTTCGCAAAAGCCTTTGACGTCGGCTCTAACAGGTAAGGCACTCTCCAGGATTTCTATGCTGCAGCCGGAGGTATCCGCCAGTTCATTGAGTATGGTGCCGAGGCCTCCCCGGGTAACGTCTCTCATGGTTTTAACGCGGAGGCCGGCTTCGAATAAACCCTCCACTATAATGTTCAGAGGCGCGCAGTCGCTGGCGATGCTGTTTTCTATCTGCATTCTTTCGCTTAAAATACAGGCATGATGATCGCCCAGATTTCCTGAAAGTATGACCACGTCTCCCGGTCTGATGTTGCCTGCGCTGACATCCCGTCCGGAAGGGATCAGGCCGATGCCGGAGGTATTGATATAGAGTCCGCCGCCGCCTTCCACCACCTTCGTGTCTCCTGCGACGATTTGAATACCAGCTTCAGCGGCTGCATCCTTCATACTGATCACGATCTCTTCAAGGATACTGATCTCCAAACCTTCTTCCAGAATAAAGGCCGCTGTCATATAAAGGGGTTTAGCCCCCATCATCAGAAGATCGTTGACGGTGCCGCAGACCGCCAGCTTTCCGATATCTCCGCCTTTAAATCTGATCGGTGTGACGACGAAGGAATCCGTACTGAAGGCGATCTTGCCGTGTATGGTCAGTACTGCTGCATCTTCCATCCTATCAAGGATGGCATTGGAAAAATGTTTGCCGAAGATAGACTGCATCAGTTCAGCGGAAGCTTTACCGCCGCTGCCATGGGACATATTGATCTTCATAGATTGCCTCGATTCCGATACCATATCCCGCAGGCGCCTTCGCTGGAAACCATACAGGGTCCATAGGGATTTGTGGGTGTGCAGTTTTCACCGAACATCCCGCAGTCATCAGGGTTGATTCTGCCGATAATCACATCTCCGCATCTGCAGGCTTCGGCGAGCTGTTCGTCATGATCGAGGCCGCGGCTGCCGCCATCAAAAGCCCCGTATTCCGGCTTCAAATACAGTCCGGAATTCTCTATGCTCCCAAGTCCCCGCCACATGGCAAGGCCCGGTTCAAAGTATTTGTCAATAATAGCCTGGGCTTTTATATTGCCTTCGGTTTTGACTGCATTGGCATAAAGGTTATGTACTTGGCTCTCATGGCCTTCTATCTGTCTGACGCAATCATAAATCACGGCTAAAATATGTTCGGCTTCAAAGCCTGCCACCACGAATGGCTTATGGTATTTCGCCGCTAATTCTTCATAGACCTGGCTGCCGATAATCACGCTGACATGGCCCGGGCAGATAAAACCGTCTATGTCCGGTTCGGTGCTGCAGATCCAGGACAGAGGCGGGATTATGGTTTTGAGGGCAGTTAGAATCTTTATATTGCTGATATTTAGGGATTTTGCCTCTTCTATCACCAGGGCATACATTGGCACTGTGGTTTCAAATCCCACCGCCGCGATGATGTAAGTGATTTGAGGATTGGCTTTAGCCTTTTCTATGGCTTCGGCCGGCGAATACATGAGTTCAACCTTGGCGCCCTCTCCTTTGATTTGAGCAAGGCTTCCACGGCTCCCCGGAACCTTCATCATATCTCCAAAGGTAAGCAGCACATGATCTTTGGTCAGCGCGTAATCCATACATTTATCGATATAGGCCGTTGGCGTGACGCAAACCGGGCAGCCCGGTCCGGATATGAGCCTGATTTTATCCGAAATCAGACTGCGGATACCGTTTTTAAAAATGCTGGCCGTATGGGTGCCGCAAACTTCCATGAGCTTGATGGATGGTCCGTCATATGCTTTTAAATAACGGATTATTTCAGTGATTTCCATAGTTTCTCCCGCAGTTATTTATAAAAATTATCTTCAAGTTCCTTGAAAAGATCGATTAGTTCCTGGGCTTTATCCTTTTGTAAGACTTCAAGTGCGCAGCCCGCATGGACCAGCACGTAATCTCCAATTTTTGCATCGATGAGTTTCACGTTGACATCCACGATATTGCCGCTGAAATCCACCTTGCCTTTTCCATCTATGATGTCGACTACCCTACCGGGTATGGCTATACACATTATTATCCTCCTAAATGTTCTTCACTCTTAAATCATGATTGGCTAAGTACTGCATACCGATGTATGCCTGTCCCAGGCAGATACCCCCGTCATTGGGGCCTACCGATATATTATAATAAACTGCGAAGTCTTCCCGCCGCAGCAGCGCCAGGGTCCTCTCCATGAGTATTTTATTCTGAAATACGCCGCCGGTCAAGGCGATTTGGCTTATACCACTTTTGGCTCTTATGCTCCTGCAGACAGATAGAATCATATCGGCCACAGCATAATGAAATCCTAAAGCAATTGCCTGCCGATGGTGCTTTCATCTCGAGCCTCCGTTGTACGGCATCGACTACATCCGCCAGATCCGCAGCTACGACTTCGGCCTAGCGATCTCGGAACGCTTCATCTTCGATGAACCCTCCACGTTCTACACGCCCGATTTTTTGCGCGGCTGCGGTTCGTCGCGACTGACCGATTTCATCCAGCTCGGTCTTGGCGTCATCGTCTCGCCGCAGTTTCGCTTCCAGCATTACTGGGCAAAACGCTACGCGCAAACGACGGTGCC